>JAVJQK010000093.1 GCA_040218145.1 Sandaracinaceae bacterium
TGACAAGACCCCTCGGCCCTCGACGCGCGACTCGGCGTCACTCCTCCTCGAAATACTCGAGGTATTCCTCGTCGTCGTTCCTTGATTCGCGCGCCGATGGCTCGCGGGGTTTTGCCAATCACTGCTGATCCGGGTGACTAGCAGCCCGTTGAAGAACCTCGCTCCTCGTCTCTCGGGCGGGACGGCCCGCCTCTCGGCCCGTGTCTCCTCGAAAATGCTGAAGCATTTCCTCGTCGCCCCGAACCGAGAATCGGGCCGTCGCGCTCCGAGATCCTTCGGGCTCGGTACTTCAACGGGCTGCTGGGCCGTGCGTCGGCTCGTCATCGCTTGGCTCTTCGTGTGTTCTGCGCTGCCCTCGGTCGCCGAGGCGCAGCGCGCCGGGCCGCGGATCGCGCTCGGCGGTGACGTGCTCTACGACGGCCCGCTGGACTATCAGCTGCGCCGCCGGGCGCGCGTGGTGGGGCGCGCGCAGGCGTACCGGGAGGTCTTCGCCGACCTGACCCCGACGCTCTCGGGCGCGGACTTCGCGCTCGTGAACCTGGAGTCGCCGGTGTCGGATCGCTACCGCGAGCGTGGCTCCGAGGCGGCGGTGTTCAGCGCGCCGGACGACTTCCTCGACGCGCTCCGGGGCGCGGGGGTCGACGCGGTCACCATCGCGAACAACCACGCCTACGACCAGGGCACGCGCGGCCTCGCCAACACGCTCGCCGCGTCCGAGGCCCACGCGATGCCGATGGTCGGCGCCGGTGAGGACGCGGCCGAGGCGGCGCGCGCGCGCATCGTGGAGATCGACGGCGCGCGCATCGCCATCGCGGCGTGGACCGAGGGCTCGAACCACCGACCGCAGGCGGACGAGGCGAGCGCGCCCCGCATCGCGTTCCTGCGCGACGGCACCCTCGCCGAGAGCCTCCGGCGAGCCCGCGGCGAAGCGAGCCTGGTGATCGCCGTGTTCCACTGGATCCGCGAAGACCTCACGCGCCCTCGCCCGATCATGCGGCGGATCGCGCGCGAGGCGGCCGAAGCGGGCGCGGATCTCGTGGTCGGGCACGGCACCCACGTGCCCGGCTCGACCGAGCGGCTGCGGACGGCGGACGGACGCGAGGTCACGGTGCTCTACTCGCTCGGGAACCTGCTCGCCGCGATGGACGAGCCGGCCGGCACGCTGCTCAGCCGCGAGGTCGGCGTGCGCGACGCGCCGCTCGCGCTCGTCCAGACCGAGTGGCGCGGGGACCGCCTCACGGTGCGCCGGCTCGAGGTGCGTCACCACTGGATCGCGCGGCCGCTCGGTCGCGCGCCGTGGCTCGAGGGAGGCGCGCTCGCGGTCTCTCGCCCGGTCTCGATCGACGCGGAGCTGACCCGCCTCTCCGCCGCGGCGTGCGGTCGCCAGTGCGACCTGCGCGCGGAGGCCTACCGGCGCCGGGTGTCGCTCATCGACGCGGCGATGTCGCCCGTGGACGCCCCGACGCCGCCGCCCGTGCTCGCGGCCCTGACGCCGCCGCGCCCCGCCCGCGTCACCCCGTCGCGGGACCGCGCGCGCGTCCCGAGACGGAGCGCGCCGCGCCAGACCGTCCCCGACTCTGATCCGCGGCTCGCCCCCTACCTCCGCGGCGCGGAGCTCCGCGCACGCTTCGCGCCCGGCGTGGCGCGGGAAGCCTCGATCGACGAGCGCGCGGTCGGGCGGCTCGCCGCGCTCCTGCGAGAAGATCGGAGCCTGCGCGTGGAGGTGATCGCCTACGCCGAAGCGCCGGACGGCGCGAGGCTCGCCGCGCTGCGCGCGCGCCGCGTGAAGGGCCTCATCGCGATGCGCGGCCCGTCGCGCTCGCGCTTCCGGCACCGCGGCGCGGTGGGCCGTCCGCGGATCGTCGTCCGGCTCTATCGCTGACGGCGGCGCCAGCGACCGATGTGCTCCATGCCCTCGCGCCCCGGGTGGCTCCGCGTGACGGGCTCGAGGCGGATCGGCTCCCACCTCGGCTCGAGCAGCGCTCGCACGTGCTCGGGCTTCAACGGGAAGGGCGGCCCCTCCCCGCGCGGCGGCGCGTCCACGGCCGGGAAGATGAGCGTGACGAGCTCCCCCTCCGGCGCGACGAGCGCGTCCATCTTCGCGGCCCAGGTCTCGCGCTCGCCCGGGTGGATGGCGCAAAGAAACGTGTAATCCCAGACGAGGTCGTACGGCGCCTCGGGCCGGTGGGCGAAGAAGTCCTCGGTCTGGATGCGCGCCCGGTCCGCGCCGATGCCCTTCTCGGCCCGAAGGTCGGCGAAGCGCGTCGCCGCGGTCGGCGCGAGGTCGAGCCCCACCACCTCTCGATCCTCGGCCGCGAGCGTGAAGACGTCCCAGCCCGCGCCGCAACCGGGCACGAGCGCGCGCCCCCTCGGGAGCTCACCGCGCTCGACCAGCTCCACGAGGATCGGCGGCGAGCCGCCCGCGTCCCACCCCGTGCGGCCCTCACGCCACGCCTTCTCCCACGTCATGGCGTCAACGGAGCTGGATGGGCGCGGTGGAGAGCGAGGGCCCGACGCTCCCGCTCGTGCGCATCGGCGCGTTGGGCGGGCCGGAGCCGTCGCGGGTCCGGTAGACGACGCAGCCCGCGCCGCCGCCGCCGCCGCCCCCGTTCGAGCCGCCCTGCGTGCGGTCGGTGCCGGCCTCTCCGTCGAGCGCCGCGCCTCCGCCGCCGTCGCCGCCGTTGCCCCCGTAGCGGAAGCCGCCGCCGCCGCCGCCCGCCGCGCGGCCGAGCGTCATCGCGCCCTCCGCGCCGTCCTCGCCCGCGCGGCTCTCGCCGCCCGCGCCGCCGCCGCCGCCGCCCGAGGTGGTGACCCCGGATCCGTCGCCGAGCGTGATCGACGGCGCCTCCAGCAAGATCGCGCCGCCGCTGCCGCCGCCGCCGCCCGCGCCCCAGTTGGTGTAGCGGTCGTCGTTGCCCGCGCCCTGCCCGGCGCCGCCGCCCGCGAGCACGAAGCCCTGCACCTCGATCGAGCCGCGCGCGCTGATCTGCACCGCGCCGCCGCCGGCCCCGCCGAGGCCCGTGTTGCCCTCCGGCGTGCTGCCAGGCCCGCCCGACGAGCCGCGCCCGCCTTCGCCGAGCCCGCCGCCGCTCCCCGCGCGGAGCGGGATGAGGAACGCGGCGGAGACCGCGCCGCCGCCCGCCCCGCCGGACGCGTCGTCGCCGGTGCCGCCTTCACCGCCCGCGCCGCAGCCGCCGCCTCCGCCGCCGCCGCCGTCGTCATAGGTGCCCACGTGATCGCCGCCCTCACCGGGCGACGCGCCCGCGCCGTCGGGCATGCTGGGCAGGCCCCCGCGACCTCCGCCCGGGCCGGGCGTGGGTCCACGCGCGCTGACGTCGAGGGCGGCCTCGGCCTCGATGAGCACGTCCCCGTCGGCCATGATCACCAGGGGCCGCGCGCCGCGCACCACCAGGGCCGAGCGGCTGCGGATCACGAAGTCACCCACCGAGATCACGCAGACCTGGCTCCCGTCCGCCTGCGTCTGCACCCGCGAGGGCGCCATGCGCGCCATGCACTCGGTGGTGTCGAAGAAGAGCGGCTCGCCCGCCGTCTCCACGACGAGATCCGGCGCGTCGGCGAGCCAGAGGGTCGCGGGCACGTTCGAGGGCACCATCTCCGCGCAGCGCGGCTCCCCCGAGGGCGCGCAGCCGAGCAAGCAAACTTCCGTGCCCTCGCACGTCGTGACCACGTCTTCGGTGCAGCGCGGCTCGAGCGCGCAGCCGGCGTCGGTGGGGGGCGGCACGTCGGCGTCTTCCGGCGGCGGGACGTCCGCGTCGTCGGGCGGGGGCACGTCGGCGTCGCGGACGGGATCCACGCCCCCGTCCATCAACCGCGGTGGACCGGAGTCGCTCGTCCCACCGAGACGCTCGGGGTCGGGACCGATGATCGAGCTGCACCCACCGAGGGCGACGAGCATGCTCGAGAGGAGCGAGAACGAAAGCCACCGCATGAGGACATCTTTGCACTCACGCGACGCCGCGAGAAGGGCCTACCAGGGCAGGACTTCGCCGTTCGCGTGCCAGAACGTCCCGCTCGTCTCCGGCGTGAGCGCGTCGATGCGGGCCCAGAGCTGCGAGGCGGCCTCGGCCGGCTCGACGTTCCCGTTCTTGCCGGTCATCTCGGTGCGCACGAAGCCCGGGTGCAAGATGGCCACCGCGACGCCGCGATCCTTCAGGTCGTGCGAGAGCGAGACGCCGGCCATGTTCACCGCCGCCTTGCTCATGCGGTAGCCGTAGCGGCCGCCGCTCGTGTTGTCCGCGATCGAGCCCATGCGGCTGGTGACGATGGCGAGCTTGCTCGGGTTCTTCATCTTCGGCGCGAGCGCCGCGCTCACGCGCAGCGGCCCGAGCGCGTTGACCTCGAGCTGCTTCCGGATGGAGTCGAAGTCGAGATCCTCGAGTGACTCGTTCTTCAGGATGCCGGCGTTGTTGATGAGCACGTCGACTCCGTCGAGCCGCCCGGCGAGCTTCTTCAGCGCGGCGTCGTCGGTGACGTCCACCCCTGCTTCGATGCGCACGTCGAGCGCCTTCAGCGCCTCGCTCGGCTCGCGACAGACGGCGATGACTTCGTTCCCTGCCGCGCGCTGCTTGGCGAGCTCGAGCCCGATGCCGCGGTTGGCGCCCGTGATGACGATCTTGGCCATGGCGCCGACCCTAGGACCGCGAGCGGGAGATCGAAACCCCTCCTTTTCAGTCCCCCCCGGACGCAGTAGTCATCGCTCATGGTCGACCTCCCGACGCCGCTCATCTCCCCCGAGGCGCTCCTCGCGCGGGGGCTCGGATCCGTGCTCCTCCTCGACGCGCGCGGCGGCCCCGACGCGGCCGAGCGCTACCTCGCGGCGCACATCGAGGGCGCGCGCTTCGTCGACCTCGAGCGCGATCTCAGCGGCGACACGTCCCACCCGGAGCAGGGCGGCCGTCACCCGCTGCCTCCTGTCCGCCGGTGGGCGGAGCGAGTCGGCCAGTGGGGCATCGATCCTTCGACCCCGGTCGTGATCTACGACGACCGGGGCGGCGCGCTCGCGGCCGCTCGGTGCTGGTGGATGCTCCGCGCGATCGGTCACGAGCCGGTCGCGGTGCTCGACGGTGGGCTCGCCGCGGCGCAGGCGGCCGGGTTGCCCATCTCGCACAAGGACGACCGCGGCACCGTGCAGCCTCGCGGCCCCTACCCCGCCGACGCGTGGCTTCGCCCGCTCGTGGACGTCGAGGCGGTGGAGCGCGCGCTGGCCGACCCGAGCTGGCGCGTGATCGACGTGCGCGCGCGGGCCCGCTATCGGGGCGACGAGGAGCCCCTCGATCCGGTCGGCGGCCACATCCCGGGCGCCGTCGGCCTGCCGCTGACGGATCACCTCGGCGATGACGGACGGTTCCTCTCGCCGGAGTCGCTGCGGGCGATGTACGGGAGCACCGCCCCCGGAGGCGCCGCGCCGGAGCGCACCATCCTGAGCTGCGGCTCCGGGGTCACCGCCTGCCACACCCTGCTCGCGTTCGAGGCGGCGGGGCTCGAGGGCGCGCCGCTCTACGTCGGGAGCTTCAGCGAGTGGTCGCGGAGCGGGCGCGAGGTGAAGACGGGCGACCTTCCTTGACCCTCGTCCGACCGACCTACTGGGGCGGCATGCCCTTCGACTTCCGCGCGCCGCCCGAGCGCGCCCGCGTGGCCCCGGTGAAGCTCCGCACGCAGGACCTCCGCGAGGTGCGCGGGCTCCGCTGGTCGCCGCCGGACGGCGGGCGAGCGGGCGTGCTGATCATGCACCCACGCGTGGACTTCACCCGGCACTACGCCATCCCGCGCCTGGTCGACGCGGGCTTCGACGTGCTCGCCCTCAACAGCCGCAGCCCCAACGACGACACGGACACCGTGCACGAGGAGCTGGTGCTGGACGTGGCGGCCGGCGTCGACGCCCTCCGGGCCGACCACGCCAAGGTCGCGCTCTTCGGCAACTCGGGCGGCGGCTCGCTCATGGCGCTCCATCAGCGCGAGGCGTCGAGGCCGCCGGCCGAGCGTCTGGCCAGGTACGCCTGGGGGGCGCCGACCGCGCTGCCGCGGGTCACGCTGCAGCCCGCCGACGCGCTGGTGCTGGTCGCGGCGCACCGGGGCGAGGGACACGTGTTGCTGCGCAGCATCGATCCCTCGGTGGTCGACGAGACCGACCCCGTCGCGACGGATCCCGCGCTGGACATGTACGCGCCCGAGAACGGCTTCCGGCCCCCGCCCGAGGAGGCGCGCTACGACGCGGGCTTCGTCCGCCGGTACCGAGCCGCGCAGCGGGAGCGGGTCGCGCGGCTCGACGCCTGGGCGCTCGAGCGGCTGGCGGAGGCGAACGACGCGCGGCGCGCGATGAAGGCGCCAGGGTTCGCGTCGCTCTCGCCCGCCCAGCGCCAGACCATCGAGCGCGCGCGTCACACCCGGCACGTGAAGGTCGTCTACCGCACGATGGCCAACCTCGATTACACCGATCTCTCGCTCGACCCGTCCCCGCGCGGCTACGGCTCGCTCCTCAGCGAGCGGCCGGATCTCATGAACCGCGGGCTGCCGGGCTTCGCGCGCACCGTCACCCCGCGCGCCTGGCTGAGCACCTGGTCGGGGCTCTCCTCCCGCGCCGACCTCGCCCTGACCTTGCCCGAGATCGACGTCCCGATCTTCGTCGCCCACGCCGAGCGCGACACGGAGATCTTTCCCCGCTCCGATCGCGCGGTGATCGACGCCGCGATCGCGAGCGAGGATCGCACCACGCTGGTCATCGAGGGCGCGCGGCACTACTTCGAGCCCGAACCCGGCGCGGAGCGCGCGCCGCACGTGGAGGCCCTGATGGACGCGGTCGTGCCCTGGCTCGAGGCGCGCGTGGGATGAGCGCGGGATGACCGAAGCCGAGCTCTGGTCGTACGCCGCGATCTTCGCGGCCGGCGTGGCCGCGGGCTTCATCAACACGATGGCCGGCGGAGGCTCGTTGCTGACGCTGCCCGCCCTGATGCTGCTCGGCATGCCGGCCACCGACGCGAACGGCACCAACCGGCTCGCCGTGGTGACCCAGTCGATGAGCGGCGTGCTCGCCTTCCACCGCGAGGGTCGCCTCGACACCAAGGCCATCGTGCCCGTCGCCGGGCCGACCATCGTCGGCGCGATCGCCGGCTCGTGGGTGGCGGCGATCTCCCCGGACGAGGTGCTGAAGCCCGTGCTCCTCGGCACGCTCCTCGTGGTCGCGCTCCTGATGCTGGTGAAGCCGCACTGGGTCTCGCCGCCCGACGACGAGGAGCGCCGCCCGGTCGGCCCCGCGGCCATGCTCGGCCTCTTCGGCGCCGGGCTCTACGGCGGGTTCATCCAGGCGGGGGTGGGCTTCGTGCTCCTCGCCGTGCTCGGCGGCCTCCTGCGCTACGACGCGATCCGCGGCAACGCGCTCAAGCTGGTCTGCACGCTGCTCTTCGGTGTGGCCGCGCTCGCCGTCTTCGTCTGGCACGACCAGGTGCGCTGGATCCCGGCCGGCGTGCTCGCCGTCGCCACCGTCATCGGCTCGCAGCTCGGCGTGCGCTTCGCGGTGAAGACCAACGCCACCGTGCTCCGCGGCATCATCTTCGTCTGCGTGGCCGCCAGCTGCGTCGCGGCGTTCTTCAAATAGTGCAGAGATCCGACCGGTGGAGGGGGAGATGGCGCCGGACCGGCGTTTCAGGGCAAGGCGCGACGACGAGTCGATGCACCGCATCGGCGAGGAGGAGCAACGCCGCCCTGGAGCGTCGGGACAAGCCAGGTCCCCTTCTACCGGGATGGATCTCGCACTAGCTAGCAGCCCGTTGAAGTACCGAGCCCGAAGGATCTCGGAGCGCGACGGCCCGAATCTCGGTTCGGGGCGACGAGGGAATGCTTCAGCATTTTCGAGGAGCCACGGGCCGAGAGGCGGGCCGTCCCGCCCGAGAGACGAGGAGCGAGGTTCTTCAACGGGCTGCTCGGCGTCAGCAGTCGACGAGGGTCGTCTCGTACGTGATGTCGCCCGCGCTGGTGCCCGTGATCGTCACGCGATAGGTCTCGCCCGCCTGCGGGGTCCAGCCCATCGGGGTGAAGCCGAGCGCGTTGGGCGGGCCCATGCCGCCGGTCTGGTAGTCCTCGACCGGGAGGCTCATGCCGTCGCTCGTGCGCACGACCTCGGCGCTGGAGCCGCTCTGGAGCGAGATGGAGTTCACCTGGAACGACCACGTGTACTGGGCCGTCTCGAGGGGCGCGAAGCCCTGGTTCGGGTAGGCCGTCCAGTCGCGGTCGCTGCTCCCGCTGCGGTCGAAGACCCCGAGGCACTGACCGCGCCCCGCGAAGCCGATCTCGACCGAGCCGAGGCGCGGGCTGAGGATCCAGCGGCGGTGGCCGAGGCTGGGGGTGCCCCGGTCGCCCATATAGCCGTTGATGGCCGAGCCGGGCGTGCGGTAGCCGAGCGCGATGTTCGAGCGGCCCGCCGCCGACGCGCCGCCGCTCGTGTAGCAGCTCCAGCTCATCGGTGGGTTGTGCGAGAGGCGCCCGTTGACGCTCATCATGTGGGCGCACTCCATCAGCTCGTCGTGCGCGCCGCCGTTGTGGGGCACGGGGCCCAGGCCCGCGAGCCAGCGGAACATGTTGACGCGCCGGAGGGTGTCGTCGATCGCGGCCGGCGCCATCGTGCCCGGGTCGCACATGCTCGGCCCCGCGGTCCACGCGGGCGAGGCGTTCTCCACGTGGCCCATGCGCCACGCGTCGCAGACGTCGGCCTCGGTGCGGAGCGCCGGATCCCCGGGGGGCAGCGCGACACAGTCGCCCCCCATCGCGCTGAAGCCCTCGTCGCAGCGGCAGCTCCCGTCGGGCTGACACGAGGCGTTGGGCTGACAGCTCACCGCCGCGCAGGGATCGACGGGCCCGCCGTCGACGGGCGGCGTCGGCCCGGAGTCGGGCCCCGGCGGCGCTCCGTCCGGCCGCGGCGTGAGGCCGCCGTCCGGGGCGGGAGTGTCGCCGTCGAGCGTCACCACGACCCCGCCGTCGTCTTCTGCCGTCCCGACGGTCAGGCTGCCCGTGCAGCCCACCAGCGCGAGACCCAGCGCCCAGCCCAAGCGTCCCATCGCGACAGAGGATAGCGAGGTCGCGCGCGCCATGCAGAGCCTAGTCACCCGGATCAGCAGTGATTGGCAAAACCCCGCGAGCCATCGGCGCGCGAATCAAGGAACGACGACGAGGAATACCTCGAGTATTTCGAGGAGGAGTGACGCCGAGTCGCGCGTCGAGGGCCGAGGGGTTTTGTCATGAATCGCTGTTCCGGGTGACT
>JAVJQK010000094.1 GCA_040218145.1 Sandaracinaceae bacterium
ATGCATCGCCGAGCGCGACGGCGTGTCCAGCGCGCCGGGCCGACGACGAAATGCTGAAGCATTTCGGAGGAGCGACTGGCGCGCTGGGCGCGCTGTCCCGCCGGCGAGGCGCGCGCAGTCATCTTTGCCGGACACTGCTAGTCCTCGATCTCACGGAACTGCACCGTGACCGAGTCGAAGCCGAGCGAGCGGATCAGGGTCTCGACCGTGCGGGCGGCGTTGCGCTCGGCGCGCGCGATGATCCCCCCGTCGATGGCCGCCTGCTCGAGCGTGCGCTCCGCCTCGCGGCGCGCGCGGGTCTCGAGGCTCTCGCGGCGTCGGGCCAGCAGATCGGTCTCCCGCGTGTGCACGTAGGTGCGCTCGTTGTCGAGCCGGGCGCTGAAGATCTCGACCGGCGGCAGCGTGATCGTGGCGTTGCGCCCCGTCGCGTCGATCACCACGTCCGTGTCGCGCAGCTGGCTCAGGTCCACCCCGGCCACCACGTCGGCCGCGGCGACGAGCAGGATCGAGTCCTCCGCCTCGACGAGCCCGAACACGCGCCGCTGGCGGCTCTCGAGGTCGATGACGCGCTCGACGTGATAGGAGGCGCTCTCGAGCCGGGCCAGATCGCGCACGGCCACGATGACGTTCGGGGTGGGGCGGACCTCGATCACCTCGGCCGGGGGCGGCTCGTCGGGGGAGAGCGCCATCGCGACCCAGCGCACCAGGACGCCCCCGAGGCAGCCGCCCACGAGCACGAGCAGCCCGATGGCGCCGTAGCGCAGGGCGGGGCCCGTGACGCGCGACGGGCTGGGCTCCGCGTGCTCCGCGTCTCGCGCGTCGTCTTCGGCGCTCGTCTCGTCTTCGCTCATCGACCCTCGAACGCGCGGAGGCGGGCCTCCCATTCGGGGCAACCGTAGAGATCGACGTAGACCTCGAGCGGCCCGCTCGGGCACGGCACGCGGTAGAGGTCGATGATGTGGCCCGAGCCGTTGGCGCCCACGTTCCCGACCCGCGCCTGCTGGCCGGCCTCGGGATCCCCGCCGAGCGGGTTGCCGCCGCCGGGGCACTGCACCTCGGACGCGACGAAGACGTAGCTGTCCATCGGGCCGCACGCGAGGACCGGGTCCTCGAGGCTCGTCCCGGAGCCGCGCCGCCCCGGGTAGGCGACGCCCGGCGCGCCCGTCGGGACGGGCGCAGCCACGGCCACACCCGCGCCCACGGGCTCCGGCGGAGGCGCGTTCTGGTTGGAGCGCGCCTCCCCGCCGGCCGTGCCGTCCGCGCGCGCGTACGTCACCTCGTCGCCCCCGCCGCAGCCGACCAGGCACGCGGCGAGCGCGAGCCCGAAGAGAGTCCGGTGCATGCCCCGGAGTCTAACAGCCCCGCGAGGGACGCGACCCGCCCTACTTCCGGTAGAGCGCGTCGAGGTTGGGCTGGTACTTCTCGATGACCTTGCGGCGCTTCACGCTCATCTTCGGCGTGAGGAGGCCGTTCTCGACCGTGAACTCCTCCGGCAGCAGCTCGAGCTTCTTGATCTTCTCGTACTGCTTGAAGTCGCCCGACGCCTTGTCGCACTCCTCGCGCATCAGGGCGAGGACCTTGTCGTTCGTCAGCAGCGCGTCGCGATCCTGGCCGAGGCCGTTCTCCGACGCCCACTTCTCGAGCGACGCGAAGTCCGGGACGATGAGCGCCACGTTGAACGGCTTGTTGTCGCCGAACACGAAGGCCTGGTTGATCATCGGCGAGAGCTGCAGGAGCTCCTCGAGCGGCGCCGGCACGACGTACTTGCCGTTCTCGAGCTTGTACTGCTCCTTGATGCGCCCGGTGATGGTCAGGAAGCCGTCGTCGTCGATGAAGCCCATGTCGCCGGTGCGGAAGCCGCCGCCCTCGACGAAGACCTTGTCGTTCTCCTCCGGCAGCCCGTGGTAGCCCTGCATGACGTTGTGGCCGAAGACGATGATCTCGCCGTGCTTCGGATCGCCCGTGACCTTGCGATCGATCTCGATCCGCACGCCGGGGATGGGCTTGCCCACGCTGCCGATCTTGCGAGCCCCGGGCCAGTTCGCGGTGGCGATCGGTGAGGTCTCGGTCAGGCCGTAGCCCTCGTAGACGGTGATGCCGAGGGCGTCGATGAACTCGGCGACCTCCTTGCTGATCGCCGCGCCGCCGCTGAAGGCGTACTTCAGGCGGCCGCCGAAGCGCGCGCGCACCTTGGAGCTGACGAGGTTGTCGAGGATCTTGTGCTTGAGGTCCACGAACCCGCTCGAGCGGCGCTGCTCGGCGAGCGACTTCTTCTGCTTCGCGGTCGCGATCGCGGCGTGGAAGAGCTTCTTCTTGAGGCCGCCGTCCTCCTCGACCTTCTTGAGCACGCCGTCGTGAATCTTGTTGAAGATGCGCGGCACGCTGAAGAGCAAGGTGGGCTGAACCTCGGAGAGGTTCTCGATGATCTTCGGCACCGACTCCGCGATGCCCATCGACGCGCCCATCGAGAACAGGCCGTGGAGCTCGACCGTCTGCCCGAAGGAGTGCGCCCACGGCAGGAACGACAGGCTCCGGTCCTCGGTGCCCATCGGGAAGACCTCGTGCATCGCGCTGACGTTGCTCGCGAGGTTCTGGTGGCTGAGCAGGACGCCCTTCGGCTTGCCCGTCGTGCCCGACGTGTAGATGAAGCCCGCGATGTGGTCGCCGCTCGGCTTGGCCAGCGGCGCCGGCTTCTTGCGGCCCATCTCGCGCACGTCGTCGTACGTGAGCGCGTCGTCCTTGCTCTCTCCGAGCACGATGATGTGCTCGAGCGACTCGCACTCGTCCTTGAAGGCCTCGAGCGCCTCGCGGATCTCGTCGTTCGCGACGATGCAGACCTTCGCCCCCGCGTCATCGAGGATGTACTGCCAGTCCTTGGCGAGCTGGGACTCGTACATGGGGCAGTAGCGCGCCGCGAGCCCGTAGGTCGCGTAGGCGCCGACGGCCCACTCCGCGCGGTTGTTGGCGATGCACGCGACCACGTCGTCCTCGCCCACCCCGAGCGCGGCCAGGCCGCCGCGCAGCTCGTCGGTGTGCGTCTGGAACTCGGCGTAGGTCATCCATTGCCAGTCCCCGCCGACCTTCGTCCCGAACAAGGGCTGATCCTTGTACTTCGAGATCGCGTGCTCGTAGATCTCGACAAGACTCTCGAACCTGGGCTGGAAGCTGCCGTCTCTCGCCATCGTCTCCCCGCTCTGGGCGCGCACCGCCCCCAAAAAAGCCGGCGGAGCCTATCACGTGCCTCCGATGGTTCAATCTGCGGGCCGCGAGCTCATTCCGGTCTGAGCTGGACGGTGCGCTGAATGGTCTCGCCGCGGCGGTTAAGGGTCACCGACACGCGCTCGCCCGCGCGGAGGCGGCCGTAGGCGGCGAGGGCCTCGTCGGGGCTGCCGATCGGGGCGCCGTCGAGGGCCTGCACGGTGTCGCCGTTCTCGAGCCCGAGGGCCCCGGACCAGCTGCCGCGCCGCACGCCGAAGACGCGGAAGCCGCCGGACGGGGCGGGGATCACGCGGAGGGGGCTGCGCATGACCTCGTCGAGGAGCTCGGGGGCGACGCGCACGTTGCCCTGGCCGAGCTGGTCGACGCGCGGGTCGGTGGAGGCCGCGACGGGGGTGGGCGTGGGATCGGCGCTGCGCGCGGCGGCCTCGCCCATGATGATCGTGCAGCGCTGCGCGTCCTCGAGCTCGAGCTCCGCCTCGCGCGCGTCGAGCCGGACCAGGGTCGCGCCGCTCCAGGCCTGGGAGACGCGGAGGGCGGCGGCTCCCTCGGGGCCGCGCAGGGCGGCGACGGAGCGCTCGGGGTGCAGGGGATCCACCACCGCGCCGACGAGGCGCCAGGACGGCGCGCAGGGGTTGGCGGGCTCGCCGCATTCGTCTCCTTCGCAAGCCGGAGGGGGCGGCGGGTCCGGCGCGGGCGGGCCGAACATCCCGAGCTGCACGCCGGGGTGCGAGTGGGTGGGCGGCGGCGCCTCGGGGAGCGGGGCCATGGAGGCGTCGAGGGGGAGGAGCCGCGCGGCGAGGAGCGCGGAGGCGCCCGAGCCGACGAGGCTCCCGGAGATCCCGAGGGTGGAGAGGATGAGCAGGGCACGCATGCGGAGCTGAGCTGCACGACGCGTTCCGCCACACGTTCGAGCGCGCCCACGTCGCCCGGCCCCACGCCGAGGACAGGCTGGCGAGGGTCCGCCCCGCGTGGCGACAACGTGTCAGCCCGCGCCCCCTCACAGCCCGACACTGGCGGATCGGTCCCCCGGGTTTTAGGGGTGCTGGCATCGTGGAGACGTGGATCCTGCAAGCTGGTCGCCTCTTCGAGCCGCTCCGGCGCCCGCGCGCCGAGAGCACGCTCGACGCGCTCGTGCGCGAGGCGGCGAGCGAGGATCCGCAGATCGTCCAGCTCGGTGAGTCGTTCGGCTTCCTGCTGCGGCTCGGGCGCGCGCTCCTGCGCTTCGGGCTACCGGCGCAGCGGCTCGAGGAGGCGCTGACGCGGCTCGCCGAGTCGCTCGGGCTCCACGCGGACTGCTTCTCGACCCCCACCGCGCTCATCGTCACGCTCAGCGACGGCTACCGCCGACGGACCCGCGTGGTGCGGGTGGAGCCCGGGGAGACCGACCTCGAGCGGCTCAACGCGCTGCACGGCCTCGTCGGCCGGGTGGAGCGCCGCGAGCTGTCGCCGCTGGACGCCTCCCGGCGCCTCGACCGCATCCTCGCGCGGCCCGAGCGCTACTCCAACGCCGTGCTGGTGATCTGCTACGGGCTCGCGTCCGCCGCGGCGTCCGTCCTGCTGGGCGGGCGACTCCACGACATCGGCCCCGCCGCCGCGCTCGGCCTCTTCGTCGGCCTGCTCACGCGCGCCTCTCCGCACGCGCCGAACTTCGCGCGCATCCTGCCCGCCATCGCCGCCGCGGCGTGCACCTTCGCGTCGGCCGCCTTCGGCACGGCGCTGCCCATCCAGGAGCCGATCCTCGTGCTCTCGGCGGTCATCGTGTTGCTCCCCGGCTTCACGCTCACGGTCGCGACGATGGAGCTCGCCACCGCGAACGTGGTCTCGGGCACGTCGCGGCTGATCGGCGCGCTGGCGACCCTGGTCCAGCTCGGCTTCGGGGTGGCCCTCGGGCACCAGCTCGCGGAGGCGCTGCCGCTCGTGGAGGTGGGCCGCGCGACGCCGAGCCCGGAGTGGCTCGTGTGGGTCGCCTACGCGCTGGCCGCGCTGGCGTTCACCGTGCTCCTGCGCGCCGCGCCGCGCGATCTGCCGGCCATCCTGCTCGCGGCCATCGTGTCGGTGGTGGGGGCGCGGCTCGGCAAGCTCTGGCTCGGGCCGGAGCTCGGCGCGCTGATCGGCGCGATCGTCATCGGCGTCTGGAGCCACGTCTGGGCGCGGCGCTTCGACAAGCCGACCCTGCTCTTGCTCACGCCGGGCATCCTGATGCTCGTGCCCGGCAGCGTCGGCTTCTTGAGCGTCGCCTCCATGGTCGAGGCCGACATCACGGGCGCGCTGCAGACCGGCTTCCGCATGCTGCTCATCGCGACCTCGCTCGCGGCCGGCGTGCTGATCGCGACCGTGGCCGTCCCGCCTCGCCGCGCGCTCTGATCAGACGAGCCCGAGGCGGAGCTTCCAGACCATCGCGACCGCCTCGAGGAAGATCGCGCGGCTCATCTTGCTCTTGCCGGCCCGGCGGTCGACGAAGACGATCGGCTGCTCGACGACGCGGAAGCCGCGCTGCACGGCGCGCCAGGTCATCTCGATCTGGAAGGAGTAGCCCTCCGAGCGCACCGTCGTCAGGTCGATCCCGATGAGCACGGGCGCGCGCCACGCCTTGTAGCCGCTCGTGAGATCGTGGATGGGCAGGCCGAGGATGGTGCGGCTGTAGAGGCTGCCGCCCTTGCTGAGCACGTGGCGCCCGACGCCCCAGCCCTCGACGCCGCCGCCGGAGATGTTGCGCGAGCCGAGCACGACGTCCGCGCCGTCCTCGATGTGGTCGAGGAACGCGCGCAGGTACTTCGGATCGTGCGAGAGATCGGTGTCCATCTGGACGAGCACGTCGTAGCCCTCGCGCAGCCCCTCGCGGAACCCCTCGATGTAGGCCGAGCCGATGCCGAGCTTGCCGCCGCGGTGGAGCACCCGGACCCGCTCGTCCTCGCCGGCCAGCCGGTCCGCGATGCGCCCGGTGCCGTCGGGCGACGCGTCGTCGACCACGAGCACGTGCACCTCGGGCACCGCCTCGAACACCGCGCGCACGAACGCCTCGAGGTTGTCCCGCTCGTTGTAGGTAGGCGTGACGACGAGGACGCGCGTCATGGCGGCGCGGACCCTAGACTAGGGAGGGAGGTCGAGCAATCGCCGGGGTTGCAACCGCCGCCTCGGCCCTGCAGGGTCCCGCGATGCTCACCCTGACGAGGGCGCTCCCCGCGCTGTCGCTCGCGCTCCTCGCGGCGGCCTGCGGAGACGATCGCGGCGACGGCGACGACGCCGGCATCCGGGACGCGGGAGCGGGCGACGCCGCGATCGCGGACGCGGGCCTCGACGCGGGAGCGGGCGACGCTGGCCCCCAGCGCTGCGAGGACGCGCTCCGCGAGGCCCGCTTCGCGCTCGACCCCGACGGGCCACGCACCCAGATCCACCCCGTCGCGCGGTGGGACGGCGAGGCGATCTGGGTCGTGTACGTGCGGCCCGAGCCCGGCGGCGGGAACTTCGACGTCTGGGCCACCCGGGTCGGCTGCGGCGGCGAGCCGCTCGTGGCGCCGTTCCTCGTGCAGGAGGCGCCCGAGGGCAACGACATCGACCCGGAGCTCGCCATCGCGGGCGACGCCATGCTCGTCGCCTGGCAGACCGACGACGGCACGGGCGGCACCGACAACCTCCAGATCCGCTACCGCCTCTTCGACCGCGAGGGCACCCCGCGCTCGGGCGACCGCACCCTCCAGAGCCTGCGCATGGGCGCGCCCATCACCGACAACCACATGATGCCGAAGCTCGCGGTCACCCCCGACGGCGACTTCGTCGTGGCGGGCATCCGCGCGGTGGAGGAGGTCGGCCGCTTCGCCGCCTTCGCGCAGCCCCTGTCGGCGAGCGGCGACCTCGCGGGCGACGCGCTCGAGCCGGGCCCGGAGCTGGAGGTCACCCAGAGCAACGTCGCCGTCGCCGTCACGCCCGACGGAACCGTCTGGCTCACCTGGGACCGGCAGCCCGACGTGGGCGCGAGCGAGACGTGGATGCGCTCCTTCGGTGGCGACACCTCCGAGCGCGTGCTGGACGGCCTCGACAGCTCGGCCGGCTCCGACGTCATCGCGACCGACGACGTCGTCTACGCCGCCTTCACCGGGGAGACCGCGATCGGCACCGACCTGCGCCTCGTCGCGCTCTCCGCCTCCCCCCGCGAGGCCACGACGGTGGGCATCGCGCGCCGCGTCGAGAGCTCCCCCCGCTGGGCCCAGGGCCCGGACGGCCAGCTCGCCCTTGCCTTCTTCCGCCAGATCCGCGGCTTCACCATGGAGCTCCTCGCCGTCTCCGTGACCCCCGGCAGCCCGCCCACCGCGGCCGAGCCCGTGCTCGTCCAGGGCTCCCCCGGCGTCCCCGCCTACCAGCCCGCCCTCACCCACGTCAGCGGCGACTGGTGGTTCCTCGCCCACGCCGAAGGCGACAGCCCCGACTTCCGCCTCATCGGCCGCTTCGTCGAGCTCCCGTAGCCGCCGCGAGGCGTCCGCACGCGCACGGCGTACTCCGCCCCTGCTGCGTCGTGCCCTCGGCCCCGAGCTCGCGAGAGGACTCGCGCCAGGACGCGGCGCAATCGAGAGGGCGCAGAAAGAATGCGTCCATCCCCGGAGGACCCCGTCTTTCTCTCCGAGAGCGCGATACGCGCCAACAACACGGAGAAGAAGAACCATGTCCAACCGCAAATTCATTGTCGACCCCGACGGGGTGTACGATCCCACCGGCGAGGCTCACGCGCGGGCGCGCTTCACCGAGGGCGGTGGTTGCTGCGACCCCGCCGCGGATCGGCAACCGCCCGCGACGCCCAGCTGCTGCGACGGCGCTGACCAGGGAGACCTGTCCAGCGCCGGTGGCTCGGGCGACAACGACCCTGGCGGGTCGAGTGGCTGCTGTGGGGGAGGTGCGCGATGAGCGAGAGCCCCCTCCCCGTCGCGGTCATCGGCGCAGGTCCCATCGGCCTGGCCGCCGCCGCGAACCTCCTCGAGCGCGGCCTCGAGCCTCTCGTGCTCGAAGCGGGACCGCGGGTCGGCGCCAGCATCCGGGACTGGGGTCACGTCGAGTTGTTCACCCCCTGGTCCTACCTGGTCGACCCGGCGAGCCGGCGTCTGCTCGAAGCCCGCTCGAGCTGGCGCGCACCGCCTGAAGACCGGACTCCTCGCGGCGAGGAGCTCGTCGAATCCTACCTGGACCCGCTCGCCCGGCTCGGCACGATGTCCGACCGAATCCACCTGTCGCACGAGGTCACCAACGTCAGCCGGGTGGGCCATGACCGCATGAAGGAGGGTCGCCGGGGGAAGGCCCCGTTCATGCTCGTGGTGGACACGCCCGAGGGGCGACGACGCTTCACCGCGCGCGCTGTGATCGACGCCTCCGGAACCTGGACGACGCCCAACCCGATGGGCGCGGGAGGCGTCGAAGCGGACGGTGAGCGCGAGCACCGAGACCGGATCCGCTACGGCATTCCCGATGTTCTCGGGCGGGAGCGCGCCCGATATGCAGGCAAGCGCACCGTGGTCGTCGGCTCGGGTCACTCGGCCATCGGTACGGTGCTCGCGCTCGTCGAGCTCGGGCGGAGGGAGCCGGGCACGCTGGTGGCATGGGCCGTTCGTCGCGAACAGCCGTCGCGGCTCTGGGGAGGCGGCGACGCAGACGAGCTATCCGGGCGCGGCGCGCTGGGCACCCGTGTCCACGCCGCGGTGCACTCGGGGGAGGTGGCGCTGCTGACGGGGTTGTCCATCTCGGCGGTGAGGAAGCACCGGGAGGGCCTCGAGGTCCTCGACGACACCGGAAAGGCGCGCCTCGAGGTGGACGAGATCGTCGTAGCAACCGGTGGCCGCCCGAACGTGGCCATGCTCAGGGAGCTCCGCCTCGATCTGGACCTCGCCACGGAGTCGACGAAGGCGCTCGGGCCGCTCATCGATCCCAATCACCACAGCTGTGGATCCGTCCGACCCCATGGTGCCGCCGAGCTCGCGCACCCCGAACAGGACTTCTACGTCGTCGGCATGAAGAGCTACGGCCGAGCGCCGACCTTCCTCCTGCCCACCGGCTACGAGCAGGCGCGCTCGGTCGTAGCGGCTCTCGCGGGAGACCATGAGGCGGCCGGCCGCGTGGAGCTCGTCCTACCGCAGACCGGAGTGTGCTCCACCGACGCGGCCGGCGGCCCGTGCTGCTGAGATGATGTCGCCGGCGGCTTGGCGCACCACGGCCAAGCTCTCGCTGACGCAGCTGTTCGCATGGGGGGTTCTCTACTACACGTTCGCAGTGTGCATGCCCTTCATGCACGCGGAGCTGGGCTGGTCCGAAGCACGGCTCTCTCTGGGGTTCTCGCTGGCTCTCCTGCTGTCCGGTCTGGCGGCTCCACAGGTCGGCGGCTGGATCGACCGGCGAGGATCCCGGGGCGTGATGGTCGGTGGGGTTCTCGTCGGATCATTGGGCGTGGCGGTGTGGAGCATTTCGCAGAGCCTGCCGCAGTACCTGGCCGCCTGGGCGCTGATCGGCGTGGCGATGGCGACGACGCTCTACGAACCGGCCTTCGCCACCGTGATTCACACGCACCCCGGTGAGAGCCGGAGAGCGATCATCTGGATCACGCTCGTCGGAGCGCTGGCCGCGACGCTCTTCATGCCGGCGTCGGAGGCGCTCTTCCGGGTCTTCGGCTGGCGCCCCGGACTGCAGATCATGGCCCTCGGCCTCGCGATAGCGGCCGTGCCGGCGAGCGCAGCCCTTCCGCGCCCGACGGGGGCGTCCGAGACCGGAGGACGGGCAGTCGAGCCCGTTTCGGCGCGCCCCCGCTCGTTCTGGATCCTCGGCGCGGTCTTGATGCTCGCAAATGCCGTGGCCGTGGCGGTGACCACGCACGCCGTGGCGTTCCTGATGCACCATGGGCAGAGCGTGCAGGCCGCCGCCGGCATCGTGGGGCTGACGGGGCTGGCCAAGCTCGCGGGCAGGCTCGTCATGGCCGGCGGTCGGCTCCCGGCCGCGGCGATCCTTCAGGGAACACTGCTCCTACAAGGGATCACGCTCGTGCTGCCCCTCGTGCTGCCGTCCGTGACGGCGCTCGTCGCGATGGTCCTGGTCTTCGGGGCGACCTCCGGCGCGCACACGATCTTGCGCCCGGTCCTCGTGGTGGAGACCTTCGGCACCGCCAGGTTCGGGAAGAACAACGGCGTCCTCCAGCTGATCACGACTGTCGCGAAGTCGACGGCACCGCTGGGAGTTGGATTCGCAGCCGGGTGGGTTGGCTACGACGGCGCGTGGATGGGGCTGGCGCTCCTGGCGTGTACGAGCAGCGGGCTGCTCTTCTTGCTCCCGAGGCCCGTGTCGAAACGGGCTCCAACCCGATGAGGACGGTCGGGAATGGGTTCGCGCGGCTCGGGATCCCGACGTGCGCGGCACGATGAACGATCTCGTCCTCAACGGCGCGCGGTCGTGTCGGGACGCGGGAGCGAGCGAAGCGAAGCGCGCTGCCTCCACCCCGCCAGGGCGGCCAGCGAGCGCGTAGCGCGAGCGCGAGCCGGCCAACGGCGTGGGTTGCTGTCGTGTCGGAGGAGCGAGCGAAGCGAAGCGCGCAGTCTCCATCGCGCCATGGCGGCCAGCGAGCGAGGGCGTAGCGCCAGCGTAGCCGGCCGACGGCGTGGGTTGCTGTCGTGTCGGGGGAGCGAGCGAAGCGAAGCGCGCAGTCTCCATCGCGCCATGGCGGCCAGCGAGCGAGGGCGTAGCGCCAACGAAGCCGTCCGACGGCGTGGGTTGCTGTCGTGTCGGGGGAGCGAGCGAAGCGAAGCGTGCAGCCTCCACCCCGCCAGGGCGGCCAGCGAGCGAGGGCGTAGCGCGAACGAGAGCCGTCCGACGGCGTGGGTTGCTGTCGTATCGGGGGAGCGAGCGAAGCGAAGCGCGCAGCCTCCAGCCCGCCAGGGCGGCCAGCGAGCGAGGGCGTAGGGCGAACGAAAGCCGGCCGACGGCGTGGGTTGCTGTCGTGTCGGGGGAGCGAGCGAAGCGAAGCGCGTTGTCTCCCTCGCGCCAGGCAGCGAGGGAGGCGCGTTGCGAGCGATGGCGTAGGGCGAACGAAAGCCGTCCGACGGCGTGGGTTGCTGTCGTATCGCGGGAGCGAGCAAAGCGAAGCGCGCTGCCTCCATCGCGCCAGGGCGGCCAGCGAGCGCGAAGCGCGAGCGCGAGCCGCGGGGGCCCCAGTGCCCCGTCGCTGGGGTCGGCGTGGGAGCGCGCGGAGCGCGCGACCCGCCGTAGTCCGGGAGGGGGGCCCCATTGGCGCTTTGCCCAATGGGGGGAGGGCCTGCATTCAGGCCCTCCAGAAGATAAAGAACCCCCCAGGCGGTGGATGGCCGCCTGGGGGGTTCGCGCATCTGGAGGATGTGTGGATGGATGGATGGTGGAACAACCACCCATTCAGCAGGCGCCGTGCCATCGCCCGGGGCGGGGATCGGCGGCGCGGTGGCGTGTCACGGTGTGCCAGGGGTGGGCGCGCTCGGCTCGGTCGGGTCGGTAGGCGCGCCTGGCTCGGTGGGCGCCTGCTCGGTGGGCGGCTCGTCGGTGGCGGACGCGTCCGCGGGCGCAGCTCCCTCGGGGAGGCGCATGTCGCGCAGACGCCAGAACCACTCGCCGGCGTCCGCGTCGACGTGCACCAGCGGGCAGCCCTGCTCGTCGACGCCGATCAGCGTCGTGATGCGAGCGGTCTGGCCCACGAAGGCCTCCATCTCTTCGACCCAGTTCGACTCGCCGGCCACGCTGCGGTGCCGGCCGAGGATCACCTCGGTGCCCACCGCGACGGGGCCGAAGTCGGCGTTCTCGTCGGTCATGCCGCAGGCCTGCGGGATGCGCTGATCGGGCTCGGGCTCGGGGGCGACGGGCCGGCCGTGATCGCTGGCGAGGCCCGGGCGGTAGGCCACGCCGCCGCCCTCGTCGGCGGAGAGCGTCAGGTCACGAACCCGCCAGAACCACTGGCGGCCGTCCGCGTCCACGTTGACGCCCGCGCAGCCGCTGTCGTCGGTCCCGGCCAGCTCCACCACCCGCGCGGTGCGGCCCACGAAGGCGGTCATCTGGGGCGTCCAGTTGTCGTCGCCGGAGACCGGGCGGTGTCGGCCCAGCACCACCACCGCGCCGACCTCCAGGCCATAGTCGACGGTGGCGTCGGTCTGCCCGCACTGCTGGGGGATCGGCGAGGCGCTGTGGGTGATCACCGGCTCGGTCGGCCGGCCGTGGCCGACGTTCAGGTCGCGGAGGCGCCAGAACCAGCGCCCGCCGTCGACGTCGAGGCGCACGCCGGGGCAGCCTCGGTCGTCGACCCCGCTGAGTCGGATCACGCGACCGGGCATGCCCAGGTAGCGGCCCATGCGGCCGTCCCAGTTCGGATCGCCGCCGATGAAGCGGTGACGCTGCGGCACGACCTCGGAGCCGACGCGCACCGACCCGTAGTCCGCGCTCGCGGCGTCCTGGCCGCAGGCCTGCGGGCCCGCCTCCTGCGCGCTGACGCCGGGCGCCGCGAGGAGGGTCAGGAGGAAGCAAGCCGAGCGGACCGCGCGCATGGGGCGGATGGTAGCAGCCTGTCTCGTCGGCGGACTACCCGCCGCCCGCGGGCGACTCCGCGCAGCGCGCCGGCATGGGCTCGAGGTCGCGCACGAAGGTCGAGATGCGACCCTCGATCCGGATCGTCGCGTCTCCGCGTCGGAGCGTCCCCGAGAACGAGCCCGTGATCGCGCCGCCGCGGCGCGGCTCGAAGGCGTCGAGCTGCAGGCTCCCCTCGGCGCCGCTGACCGACGTGAGCCCGCCGTGGCGGGGCAGGGCGAGCGAGAGCACCGCGTCGCTCGCGTTCAGGGGCAGCGTGATCGGGCGCGCGTCGCCCGGGGGCACGGCGAGCTCGAGGAAGAACGTCGGCGCGAAGGCGCCCGGGGACAGCGGCGCCGGAAGCTCGCCCGTCGGCCGCATGAGGCGCACCGCCCAGCGGCACGCGCGCGGGGTCAGCGTCACGCCGCGATCGAGCGCGTCGCGCTCCACCGTCACCGCGTCGTGCCCCTCCTCGGTCGCGGTGAGCTGGAAGACGGCCTCCTCCTCCGCGGCCGGGCTCCGCTGGCGCTCTCCGCCGAGCGCGTCGGCGTAGCGCCGGACCGCCGCCTCGCAGCGCACCCGATCGCCGCCGCGCAGGCGCGCGCAGCGCGCGACGTCCCCCGACAGCACCGCCTCGCAGCGCCCTCGCGCGGAGACCGGCGCGGCGCGGCAGAGCGAGGCGTCGCGCGCGGCCCACGCCACGCACTCGGGCTCGCGGCCCTCGTCCACGCGATCCTCCGGGCACGCGGCGGGGCGGCCGTGGAGCAGGGCCAGCCTGCGCCGGCAGCCCGCGCGGGTGGTGGACGGACCGAGCGCGTCGCAGGCCTCGGCGTCGCCCGCCTTCACCGCGGCGAGGCTCTCGCAGACCTCGTCGAAGAAGCCGTCGTAGGCCAGGTCGGCCACCGCCTCCGCGACGGCGGTCGGCGTCTCCGCCTGCAGCGACGCGAGGCACGCCTCCACGGTGGTGAACGCATCGACCGAGGCGCGCAGCCCCTCGACGTCGCTCGGCCAGCTCGCGGAGGGCGGCGGCGGCTCGTCGGGCGCCTCCATCGCGGGGCGCGTCGGGGCCGGGACGGGCGGCGGCCGCGGGGGCGCCTCCGCCTCCGAGCAGGCGGTCACGAGCAGCAGAGCCATCAGATGGCGAGCCATGGCGCCGGAGCGTAGCGGGGAGCAGGTGGGATCGGGAGCGATGGGGGAGTCGAGGCGTGGATGGGCGGGGGATGGAGAGCGCATCGCTGCGCCGCGCGCACGCTGCTATCCTCCGGCGGTGTTTCGCTTCGCGCTGCTGACCGCGCTCGTCTGGGGGACGCCCCTCGTGGCCCTTGGCCAGGGCCCCGATGCGCAGGTGCCCGACGAGTTCGCCGATGACGACGCGTTCGACGCGCTGGGCGAGCCCGACCCGCCCGCGCCGCCGGCCACGCCTGCGCCGCCATCCCAGCCCGCGCCGCCGGCCGAGGACGGCTTCGACGAGTTCGCCGACCCCGCGCCCGAGACGCCGCCCGCCGCGCCGAGCGACGCGGGGGACGCGCCGCCTCCCGAGGATGGCGAGCGCATGCGAATGCTCGTCGTCGACGCCGCCACCTTCGGCATCGACCCCGTCGTCGGGCGCGTGGCGAGCGCGACCATGCGCGAGACCGCGGCCGACATGGGCTACCGGGTGCTGACCCCCGAGGAGACCGTCGCCGCCGCGCAGCAGCTCCGCATGCCGTACCCGCCGACCCCCGCCGATCTGTGGCGCGTCTCGTGGGTCGCGCGCGTGCACCGCGGCGCCTTCGCCCGCGTCTGGGCGCACGCCGGGCAGTACGTGGTGGAGATCAGCGTGGCCAGCCTCGACGGCGCGGGCCCCTTCTTCGCGCGCGGGACCGCGGGCGCCGACGACCTGCGCGCCGTCATCGAGCGGCTGATGCGCAACGCCCTGCCGCCGCCGAGCGCGTGGAACGTGACCGGCGCCCAGGCCGTCGACCGCGCGGCCGCGGGTGAGCCCGAGGCGCCCGTCGACGAGCTCGACGGCTCCACCGCGCCGACCGATCCCGAGCCCCCCGAGGAGCCGGAGCCCGAGGCCGAGCTGCGCCGCTGGTCGCTCACCTTGCAGACCGAGTCCGCCTTCGGCGCCTCGCAGGAGTTCTTCTACAACCACCTGATCGGCGCGCGCCTCGACTTCCGCATCACGCGCACCATCCTGCTCGGCGCCTACGTCGCCTACGCGAACCTCAACGGGCGCGACGGTCGGTCCGACAACCTGCTCTTCATGCTCCAGTTCGAGAACCGCATCGTGCTCTCGAACGAGCTGGACCTGACCATCCCGCTCCGCGGCGCGGTGGGCTACCTGCCCTTCAACGGGCCCGTGATCCGGCTCGCGGCGGGCTTGAACCTCGCGCTCAGCCCGCAGTGGGAGATCGGCGCGGATCTGCTCGTGCCGACCTTCTGGTTCATCCCCGGCCGGACGATCATCAGCCTGGACGTCGGCCTCGAGGCCACCTACCGCTTCTGAGCGAGCGCGCATTCCCCGCTTGCGGACGCCCCGCTTGCGGAGGAGGGGACGGTGTTCGGTTGTTAAGTTCTGGTATGCAAACCGTGCATACCCGCAGGTGGAGGTGCGCAAAAAGTCCGTCCACAAGTTTACAACCGAACACCGTCCCCTGGTCCTCGTTCGGCGACGGGGGGCGCGTCGGGGTCTCCTCGGCTACGTTCGAGCGGATGTCGGACGTCGTGGAACGAAAGCTGTACCGCCAGCTCAAGCGGAGCTGTGAGCGCTACGCGCTGCTCGCGGAGGGAGATCGCGTCATGGTCGCGCTCAGCGGCGGCAAGGACAGCTACACCATGCTGACCCTGCTCGACCGGCTGGTGCCGCGCCTGCCCTTCTCGGTGGAGCTGGTCGCGGTGCACCTCGACCAGGTCCAGCCCGGCTACGACGGCGCGCCGCTGGTCGAGTGGCTCGAGGCGCGCGGCGGCCGCTGGGAGGTCCTGCGCGAGGACACCTACTCGGTGGTGACCGACAAGCTCGACGCGGGCGCGACCTACTGCTCGCTCTGCTCCCGGCTCCGGCGCGGCATCCTCTACTCGGCCGCGGAGCGCCTGGGCTGCAACAAGATCGCGCTCGGTCACCACCGCGACGACGCGCTCGAGACCTTCCTGATGAACCTGCTCTACAGCGGCAAGCTCCAGGCGATGCCGCCGTCGTACCGCACCAACTGCGACCGCTTCGACGTGATCCGCCCGCTCATCGAGTGCGAGGAGGACCGCATCCGCAGCTACGCCGAGGCGCAGGCGTTCCCGATCATCCCGTGCAACCTCTGCGGCTCCCAGCCCGGGCTCAAGCGCGACAAGATGGCCGAGCTGCTCGAGACGCTCGAGGCGCAGATCCCCAACGTGCGCAGCGTGATGTTCAACGCGCTCTCGAACGTCCGCGCCAGCCACCTCCTCGACCCCGAGGTCGCCGCCTGGTGGGCCCAGCGCCCCGCCTCGCTCCGCCCCGATCCCTCGCCCCGCGACGACGCCCCGCGTCACGCCCGCGCGCTCCCGGTGCTCGGGCAGTCCTGACTGCGCCAGATGGGCTCGCGCCAAGGCGCAAAGACGCCAAAGGGGCCGCGAGATGAACGCTTGCGATCGTGCAGGCGCTGGACGAGCCTGCCGGCGTGGGCAGCTACTTCCAGGTCGTGGCGTTCCCCGAGGTGCCCGCGGCCGAGGCCGCGGATCTGGCGCAGACGCTGGTCGCCAAGCTCGTGGCGCGAGGCGTCGTGCTCGCCGCGCCACGCGGCGACGAGCTCTCCCCCGGGTATCCACCGGGACCGCGCGCGCACGAGCACACGGAGCCCGACTTCGAGCACACCCGCCAGACCTCGCACAACGGTCTGGTGGTCGAGACGAAGCGGAGCGTGTTCCACGCGGGGCAGAACGGCATCGAGCTGGCCTGCCGCGGTTGCGCCGTGGAGTTCGAGCCGGACGGCACGTTCGGCGACCGGGTCGGGGAGTGGTTCGACGGCGACGACGACGCCTCGTTCTCCTGCCCGGTGTGCGGTCACCGTGAGCGGCTGACCGACTGGGACGGGCCTCAGCCATGGGTGTTCGGGCACCTCGGCCTCACGTTCTGGAACTGGCCGCCCCTGCTCCCCGCGTTCGTCCGCTCGCTCGAGGACACGATCGGTCATCCCGCGCGCGTCGTGCACGGCAAGCTCTGACCCCAGCGATACGCGCTCAGCCCCAGACGCCGAGCGGGCGACCCGAGCGGGACGCCTCTTCGACGTGGAAGGCGAGCAGGCGAAGGTTGTAGAGGATCCCGTCGAGGGCTTCGGACATCTCTCCGTCGTGCGAGTCCTCCTCCAGGAGCGCTGGCGAGAGGGAGAGCCGTCCGGTCAGCGCGGTCAGGAACGCGCGGCCCTCACCGACCGAGCTCACGGCGATCCGACCCACCGCGAACGACTCCGGCGCCTCCGTGGGGAACACGAGCGCGTTGCCCCGCTCGACCGCGCGCGCGAAGGCGATGCCCGGGAAGCCGTCCCACGCGGCGTCGAGGAAGCCCGCCTCGAAGCTGCCGTCGGGCTCGATGGAGGCCAGCGCGTCTTCCGCGCTGGTCCCCTGCTCGGCCGCGAGCGCGACCGCCTGAAGCACGTGCCATCGCCGCGCGTCGAGCGCGTCCGGATCCTGATGAAGGAACGGGCCGGTCGAACCGAGCGGGTTCCCGGCCGCGATCTCCAGGGCTCGCCCCACGCGCCGAGCGAGCAGGTATGCCCTGACGAAGTCGAGTCGGCCCGAGCCCGGACCCGCGGCCGCGGAAGCCGCCTGAAGCCCCTCTCGCGTCAGGGGATGCCGGTCGCCCGCGCGGAGCGCCGAGGCGGTGGCGCCGTCGACGTTCCGAAGGTGTACTGCCAGGTCGGCGGTGTAGACGTCGATCCCCACCGAGCCGGTCCTATCACGCGAGGGGAGGCCGCGGCACCAAGCGCGTTGTCGGCTTCGCGGCCAGGCGATACCGTCGGCCCCGAAGGGGAGGGCGCGCGATGAAGATGCATCCGTACTTGAACTTCGCCGGCGAGGCGGAGGCGGCGTTCGGGTTCTACGCGAAGGTGCTCGGCGGCGAGCTGACGCAGGTCATGCGTTACAGCGACCTGCCTCCGGGCGCGGCCGATCTGACGGAAGCGCAGCAGAAGCTGGTGCTGCACGTGGGGCTGCAGCTCCCGGGCGGGCTGCAGATGATGGCCAGCGACACCGTGCCGGGCATGGGCCCCGACCACCAGGCCGGCAACAACGTGCACATCATGATCAACCCGGACAGCCGGGCCGAGGCGGACCGCCTGATGAAGGAGCTGTCGGCCGACGGCGGCACGATCACGATGCCGATCGAAGACCAGTTCTGGGGCGACTACCACGGTCAGGTCACGGACCGCTTCGGCGTGCACTGGATGATCAACTTCGGCGCGCCACAGCCGTAGCGAGGCGAGCGCGCGCTCAGCGCGGACACACGCCGGCCACACATCGGGAGCCCTGCCCCGGCGGGGCGCCGAGGTCGTCCAGCCTCGCGCCGACAATCCTCCCTCGCTCGACGGACAGCACCAGCGCGCAGCCGTCGATGGAGAGGAGCGTGGCACAACCGTCGGCGACGTCGTACGCGAGGGTGTGATCTCGCGAGCGGTCCGGCTCACCGAGCAGCGCCAGCGACTCTCGGACGCTGGCGCCTTGGACTCGTGAAGCCATGAGCTCGGCCAGGTCGGCGTCGCGGTGCATGGCACCTCGCCGCCACCGCTCCGCGTTCGACGGAAGCAGATACGCGACCCAGCACAGGCCGAGCCCGAACAGCGCCAGGGCTGCCAGCGTCATCAGCTCGGGATGTCGCGTTGCGAGTCGCTTCGAGGCCATGGAACAGGTCTCTCAGTGTACACAGGTCGCCTGGGATGGGGACGATGGCGACGAGGAACCCGAGGTCCACGCGGTCAGAACGCGCTGGGCATCACACGGGGCGGTTCATGAGTGCCATGTGCACCTCGGAGGTGAGGCGGCTCCTCGGGCCGGGCCATTCGCCTCTCGCCACCGCGCTCCGCCGACGCTCCTCAGGTGAGAATGTGTCGCGGAGGCTCCAAGAAGCGGCGTCTGTCGTGCTCAGGCTCCGAAGTCTCAGCTCCGACGCCGACGACCCGCGCGCAAAGTGAAAGTTCGGCGTTCCAACTGGGTCAGCTCAGTCCACTCGAAGATCGCACCGGCTGCACTCTGGAAACTCAGTCCAGTTGATAACGGGAATCGACTGAACTCTGGAAACTCAGTCCAGTTGATAACGGGAATCGACTGGTCTGTGGAAACTCAGTCCAGTTGATAACGGGAATCGACTGAACTGGGAAATCTCAGTCCAGTTGAGAACGGGAATCGGCTGGTCTCTGGAAACTCAGTCCAGTTGATAACGGGAATCGACTGAACTCTGAAAACTCAGTCCAGTTGATAATGAAAAGCAACTGGGCTCTGTAGACAGAGTAAAAACGGTTCCGGTTTCACTTTCGACTCTGGAGGCTCAGTCCAGTTGATAATGAAGAGCAACTGGGCTCTGTAGACTCAGTGAAAACGGTTCCGGTTCCACTTTCGACTCTGGAAGCTCAGTCCAGTTGATGGTGAATGGCAACGGACTCTGGAGTCTCGGTTCAGTTGGCAGCGCGTATCGTTTTGTCTCTGTTCAGCTCTGCCGGAGGGCGCGGGCGGCGTCTTCGGGGGGGACGACGACGATCATGTCGCCGGTGCTGAGCTCGAAGCCGGCGTCGCCGCCGGTGCGGGGGAGGAGCTCGAGGTGCCACCAGGCGTCGACCTGGCGGAGCACGAGGTTGTAGTCGCGCACGCCCACGGCCTTCAGGCGGCGGATCGCGTCGCCGACCCGGCGGGAGAGCGCGCGGAGCTCGGCGTCGGTGGCGTCGGCGAAGCGGCCGCGGGGCGCGGTGGGGACGAAGCGGACCTCGTAGGGGCGGGTCGGGGCGAAGGGGCAGTGCGTGAGGAGGGCCTCGTCGTCCCAGAGCACGCGCTCGGAGGCGCGCTCACGCTCGAGCTCGGTCGCGTGGAGCGGGGCGCCGCGCTCGCGCTCGTGGGCGCGGGCGAGGGCGCGGCGGGTCGCGAGGTCCGCGGGCTCCCAGTCGATGGCCACGATCTGCGAGTGCGGGTGGGGCTGGCTGCTGCCCGCGCGGCGGCCGCGGTTGCGGAAGAAGAGCACCTCGGGGTGACGCGCCGACAGGGCGGCGACGCGGTCCCGGTAGAGGCGCCACAGCGCGAGCGCGTGGTCGGGGGAGAGATCGTCGAGATCGGTGCCGTGCGCGGCGTCGTCGATGCCGATCTCGTGGTCGCCGCCCGGCAGCGACGCGAGCGGGTACTTGTTGCGCACCACGCGCACTCTCCACGCGCCGTCCTCGGGCCAGCGCGCGAGGGTCTCTTCGGTGTCGGCCTCGTGGCCGGGGCAGAAGGGGCAGCGGCCGGCGGGCTCGGGCAGGCCCCCGGGCTTGGCGGCGCCGAGCCCGCGGCGGCCGGGCGCGAGCACGATGGAGCGGCCGGTGAACGGGTCGAAGCGGCGCTCGCTCATACGGGCCCGAGGAGGCGCGGCTTCATCACCTTGCCCATCGCGTTGCGGGGGAGGGCGTCGACGAAGCGGACCTCGCGCGGGCGCTTGTGCGGGGTGAGCTGCGCGGCGACCAGCTCGGTCAGGGCCTCGCCCGCCACCGGCTCGCGCGCGACCACGAAGGCCACGATGCGCTCGCCCAGGTCGTCGTCGGGCACGCCGAGCACGGCCACCTCGGCCACCGCGGGGTGCTCGAGGATCGCCGCCTCCACCTCGCCCGCGCCGACCTTGTAGCCGCCGGTCTTGATGAGGTCGGTCGCCCGACGGCCGACGATGCGGATGGCGCCGTCCGCGGTCCGGGTCGCGAGGTCGCCGGTGTAGAACCAGCCCTCGTCGTCGATCACCTTCGCGGTCGCGTCGGGGCGGTTCAGGTAGCCGGGGAAGACGTTGGCGCCCCGCACCGCGATCTCGCCGAGGGTGGCGTCGTCGTGCGCGTCGAGGGTCGCGCGCGCGTCGTCGACGAGCTTCAGCTCGATGCCGGGCAAGGGAGGACCGACGTACCCGGGGCGCGGGCCGCCCGCGGCGGGCACGGCGCAGTTGATCAGGGTCTCGGTCAGCCCGTAGCGCTCGAGCACGCCCCGGCCCGCGATCGCCTCGATGCGTCGATGCTCCCGGACGGGCAGGCCCGCCGAACCGCTCACGAGGAGGCGCGCCGCGCGCAGCCCGGCCGCGACCTCGGGATCCCCCTCGGCCGCCTCGGCGAGCCGGTGGTACATGGTCGGCACGGCGAAGAACATCGTCTGGCCGCGCCGGAGCGCCGCGCTGACCGCCTCGGGCGAGAAGCGCGGCAGCCAGTCGAGCGCGCCCCCGACGCGCAGGGCGCCGAAGAGGCCGAGCACCAGGCCGTGCACGTGAAAGAGCGGCAGCGCGTGCACCACGGTGTCCAGCGCGCTCCAGCCCCAGGCCTCGATGAGGCCGTCCAGGCAGGTCGCGGCGTTCTCGCGGGTGAGCACCGCGCCCTTCGGCGCGCCGGTGGTGCCCGAGGTGTACAGGACCAGCAGCGGCGCGCCGTCGCAAGGCGCGCTCGGCATCGCGCCCTCGGCCGGCCGCAGCTCGATCGCGACCGCGTCGGGGGTGCGGTCGACGACGGCGGCGAGGTCGGAGGCGAGCACGCACCTCGGCGCCGCGTCCGAGAGGATGTGGCCCAGCTCGCGCGGCCCGAGCTTGGGGTTGAGCGGCACGCTCACCACGCCGCCGGCCGCGTGCGCGGCGAGCGCGACCATCGTCTCGAGCGAGGGCTGCGTCCAGACGGCGACGCGATCTCCCTCGCCGATTCCGTCCGCGCGCAGGCGGGCCAGGTGGCCGACGATGGCGGCGGCGAGCGCGCGGTGGCTCAGCTGCGCGTCGTCGAGGCGAAGCGCGGGGCGGTCGTCCGGCTCGTGCAGGCGCGGAAAGAGCTCGTTCACGCGCGGCACGCTGTCAGATGAACGAAGGCGCAGCAAGCGTCCGAGGTGGGCTTGGAAAAACGGTCCGCCCGCGACGACCCAGTCCAGCCAACTCGCGCGCGGGTGGCGAACGCACGGGAGCTCGTCGATGTGGAGTGATACGTTGCGCAACGTTCGAGACCCACGGACAGGGAGCGGATGATGAAGAGAGCTTGTCTCGGCCTGATCGGCGTGCTGCTCGCGAGCGGCTGCTACGACTCGACCGACCTCGGCGCCGACGGGTCGACGCCGCCGGTGCGACCCGGGACGCCCGACACGGGCCCGACGCGGCCTCCGCCTCCTCCACCGCCGCCGGTCCGGCGCGCGATCGACCTGCTCGCCATGGTGGACAACTCCAACTCCATGACGGAGGAGCAGGCGTCCTTCGCGCTGGCGCTGCCGGAGATCGTGGCCGCGCTCGCGGACGGGGACCTCGACCGCGACGGCGTGCCCGACGTCGAGCCCGTCGAGTCGCTGACCTTCGGGGTCGTGACGAGCGACATGGGCACGGGCGGCTTCACGGTGCCGACCTGCTTGCGCTCCGATCTCGGCGACGACGGGACCCTGAGGACGCAGGGCGCGACCGAGGTGCCCGGCTGCATGGCCATCTATCCCAGCTTCCTCGAGTTCCGACCCGAGCTCGGGCGCGACCCCGCCGAGTTCGGCCAGGACGCGCGGTGCGTCGCGCGCGTCGGGACGGGGGGCTGCGGCTTCGAGCAGCAGCTCGAGGCGGCGCTCAAGGCGCTGAGCCCGAGCGCGCCGACGCCCGGGACCGCGCCCGGCTACGCGCCGCCCGTGTTCTTCCGGGGCTCGCTCGGGCACGGCGACGGTGACAACGCCGGCTTCTTGGGCGACGACTCCGTGCTCGCGGTCGTGTTGCTGACCGACGAGGAGGACTGCTCCGCGATCGATCCGGAGCTGTTCAACCCCTCGAGCGCGACCTACGGCGCGACCGACCTGAACCTGCGCTGCTTCGCGCACGCCGACCGCGCGCTTCACCCGATCCGGCGCTACGTCGACGGCCTGCTCCAGCTGCGGCCGCTCCCCGGCCGCCTGGTGTTCGTCCCCATCGCCGGGGTGCCAGCCGATCTCGCGCCGGCTCCTGGCGCGCCCGTCGACTGGGAGGCGCTCGTCGGGCCCCCCGGGATGCGCGACCCGCGCATGGAGGAGCGCGTCGATCCGAGCAGTCCCAACCGCCTGATCCCGTCCTGCAGCTCCCCCGGACGAGGCCAGGCGTTTCCGCCGATCCGCATCCTCCGCGTGGCGCGAGATCTGGAGAGCCGCGGCGCGCACGTGCGCGTGGGCAGCATCTGTCAGGACGAGCTCGCGAGCGTCATCCTCGACGGGCTGTTCTCGGCGCTGTAGCAGCTGCTATGGGAGCCCCTGTGGGAGCACTGTCGCGAGCGTTGGCCGCGGTGGTACAACCTCGCGATGGCGTTCGCGGAGTACGACGCATACGACGGGCTGGGGCTGGCCGAGCTCGTGCGGGAGGGCGAGGTCACCGCGAGCGAGCTGCTCGAGGAGGCCATCGCGCGGGCGACCCGGCTCAACCCGCGGCTCAACGCGATCGTGCTCGAGATGTACGCCATCGCGCGCGAGCGGGTGAAGTCGCCGCTGCCCGATGGGCCGTTCCGCGGGGTGCCGTTCCTGCTCAAGGACCTGCACGCGGCGTATCCGGGCGTGCCGTGTCAGGCCGGCAGCCGGCTCTATCGCGGCTACCTGCCCGAGGCGCCCGCGGAGCTGGTGCGGCGCTACCTCGAGGCGGGCGTGGTGATCTTCGGGCGCACCAACACGCCCGAGCTCGGCATCGTGCCGACCACCGAGCCGGAGCTCTACGGGCCCACGCACAACCCGTGGCGTCACGGGGTCTCGCCCGGAGGCTCGAGCGGGGGCTCCGCGGCGGCGGTGGCGGCGGGCATCGTGCCCATGGCGCACGGCGGCGACGGCGGCGGCTCGATCCGGATCCCCGCGAGCTGCTGCGGGCTGTATGGTCTCAAGCCGTCTCGACTGCGGACGCCGCCCGGGCCGGAGGACTCCGAGGTCTTCTACGGGTTCGCGGTGGAGCACGTGCTCACCCGGAGCGTGCGCGACAGCGCGGCGATGCTCGACGCGACGGCGGGGCCCGAGCCGCACGGCATCTACTTCCCTCCGCCCGGCGGGAGCTTCCTGCGCGCGCTCGACCGCCCGCTCGAGACGCTGCGCGTCGCCTACACCGCCGACCCGATCCTGCCCGGCGAGCCGAACGTGGACGCGACGCGCGCGGTCGAGGCGGCGGCGAGCCTCTGCGAGTCGCTCGGGCACCAGGTGGACATCGCGAGCCCGCGGATCGACGCGCTCGGCTTCGCGCGGGCGTTCTTCTATCACTTCGCGGCCGGCGTCGCGTCGGAGCTGACGGCGGCCGAGGCGTTCCTGCGGCGGCCCGCGGGCCCGAGCGACTGCGAGCGGACCACGTGGCTGCTCGCGCTGGCCGGACGCTCCATCGACGCGGGCGCGTTCACGACGATGCGGCGGAAGCTCCACGCGGAGTCGCGCAAGATCGTCGCGTTCTTCGACGACTACGACGTGCTGATCACGCCGACCACGGGCCGGCCGCCCATGAAGCACGGCGAGCTGGATCCGGTCGGCTTCGAGGCGCAGCTGCACGACCTGATGGGCGCGCTCGGCACGCCCGCGCTGTTGAAGATCCCCGGCCTCGTCGACCGCGCCGCCTCCCGCGCCTACGCGTTCGCGCCGTACTCGCCGCTCTTCAACGTGACCGGGCAGCCGTCGGCGAGCGTGCCCGTGCACTGGAGCGACGACGGCCTGCCGATGGGCGCGATGATCACCGCGCGCCCCGGCGCGGACGCGCTCGTCTTGCAGCTCTCGGCGCAGCTCGAGCAAGCCGCGCCCTGGTTCGACCGGCGGCCCCCGACCCGCGCTTAGCAGTCCGTTGAAGAACCTCGCTCCTCGTCTCTCGGGCGGGACGACCCGTCTCTCGGCCCGTGTCTCCTCGAAAATGCTGAAGCATTTCCTCGTCGCCCAGAACCGAGAACCGGGCCGTCGCGCTCCGAGATCCTTCGGGCTCGGTACTTCAACGGCCTGCTAGCTAGTCGGGCCTCGCCGCCGTCTGGCGCATTTTGCTCCGCTTCGGGTAGGCTGCGCACATGCGACACCTGCTGCTCACCGCCTCCTTGCTTCTCATCGCCTCGCCCGCCTTCGCCGACGACGAAGACATCGGCACGGGGAGCTCCCCGATCTGCTGCGGCGCGAACTGCTGCCTCATCGCCGGGACCTGCTTCTCCCGGGGTGAGACCAACCCGGACAACGAGTGCGAGGCGTGCGACCCGTCCTCGACCCAGACCGCGTTCACGGCGGTCCCCGGCTGCACCCCGGCCGACTCCGGCGTGGCGCCCGCGGACTCCGGCGTGGAGCCGGCCGACTCCGGGGTCACGCCGACCGAGGACTCGGGCGTGGGCCCCGCCGTCGACTCCGGCACCTCGACGCCCGCGGACAGCGGCACCTCGACGCCCATGGACAGCGGCACGTCGGGCGGCGATGACGCCGGGACCACGGGCGGCGGCGACGGCGGCTGCAGCGTCGGCGCGGGCCAGGCGGCGGCGCCGGGCGCGCTGATGTTCCTCGCGATGCTCGGCCTGCTCTGGCGCCGTCGCGCGTGAGCCTGCGCGTCGCGGTCCGCTGTGGGCTCGCGCTGCTGGGCGCGCTGATCGGCGGCTGTGACGGAGGCGGGACGGACGACGCGTCCGTGCCCGACGACGCGATGCCCGACGACGCGATGGCCGCGGCGGACTCGGGCGCCGAGCCCGCCGACGCGGGCGAGACCGGGCCCGCGCACTGCCTGGGCGCGGACCTGTTCATCGAGGCCTTCGAGCCGGGGACCAGCGTCACGCTGTTCAACCCCACCGCGGCGCCGATCGACTCGAGCGACGGCTACGTCTTCTGCCAGCAGCCCATCTACCCCGCCGTCGCGTCGCTCGAGGCCGACGTGGTGATCGGCCCGAACGAGCGGCACGTCTTCCCGTGGCCCTCCGGCTTCACCCGCAACCTCGACGGCGGCGAGATCGCGCTCTACCGCCGGGGCGCGTTCCTGGACCCGGAGTCGCAGCTCGACTTCATCTGCTGGGGCACGGGGCACTCGCCGAGCCGCAAGAACGTGGCCGAGATGGACGGCGACTGGATCGGCGACTGCACGGGCCCGATCACCGGCGCGTCGATGCGTCGCCTCCCGGACACCGAGGGCGGGGGCGCCGACGACTACGACGTGACGGGCGTGGCCGAGCCGCTCGCGTGCCCCTGAGTAGAGCACATCTCAAACCCCTCCCGTCGCCTGGCCGGCGGGACGGGCCGCGGCCGGTCGCTCCTCGAAAATACTCCGGCATTTCCTCGTCGCGCCCAACCACGGCTGGGACCCGTCGCGCTCGGCCACGCTCGGTCCGAGTCTCGAGATGTGCTCTAACTGACGCGCGGCTTGATCGACGACTCGAAGCAGCGGATCGAGTCGTCGTCCGCCCAGCACACCCAGTAGGCGTACATCGCGTAGACGGTGCCGACCGGGAAGCTCATCAGCTGGGTGCTGGCGAGCCAGGTCTGCGCGGCGCGCCCGCGCCCGCTGCCGACCAGGTAGCCGACGACGACGTGCGCGGCGCCGAGGCCGCCGATGAGCAGGAAGGCCAGGACGCCGACCAGCATGAACACGAGGCCGGGCGTCTCGCCGTCCTGCCAGCCGAGCCAGCCGCCGAAGACGAACATCACCAGGAAGAGCAGGCCGAAGACGAACGTGTAGGCGCCGAGCGCGAAGTTCGCCCACTTCAGGCGGCGGAGGTGCGGGGTCATCGACCCCAGTCTACGCCTTCGGCTCGGCCTTGCTCCCCCGCTCCGCCGCGTGGATCTCCGCGAGCCGCCCGTAGTGTCGGTAGCCGAGCTTCTGGAGCGCCTCGGGCGGCGCGAGCCCGATGTCGACGAGCGTCTTGATCGCGTAGGTGCCCGCGAGCACGGGGGGCGCGTAGGCGGCGATGTTCTCCTGGGTCCGCAGCCGCTCGAGGGGGAAGACCATCTCGTGCGCGTGCAGGTGGATGAAGTGCGCGCCGCTCATGCGCGTGTAGCCCGGCGTCTTGGGCGCGGTGATCACGTGGGGCGTCGCGAGCAGGTCCCCGCCCGTGAGGATCTCGAGCTGCTGGCCGACCTGCGCGACGATGCAGCCCTCGGGGGCCTTGCCGCGGATGAGCTGACCGCGGGGGTGCGCCTTCGACGGGCGCGTGCGGAGGTAGAGCCCGCTCTCGTCGTCCGGGCGCTCGCTCGGCGCGTTGTCGGGCGAGAAGAACTGCCCGCCGGGGAGCAGCGTCAGCAGGTTGAAGTCGGTGTGCTCCTCGCCCCAGACCACGCCCGAGCCGACCTGGGCCGCGTCGAGCGCGAGGTAGCGCAGGAGCCGGAAGACGTGCGCGCCGCCCTCGACCTTGCGCTCGAAGGTGCGCTCGGGGAGCCCGAGCGACATCGCGACGCCGTGCAGCAGGCTCAGCCCGGCCTCGTGCAGCTGGCGGCCGAGGCGGAGGTAGTCCTCGCGGAACTCGGCCCCCTCTTCGGCGCCCTCGGCGGGCCAGACGTTGTCGGCGAAGATCTGCGGGTACTCGATCTGCAGGTTCGCGTCGGTGGGCACGGGGGCGGCGAACCAGCACTCCTTGAAGTCGGGCTGCCCGCCGGCCGCGACGGCGCGCTCGGTGTTCGGAGGCGTCCAGCCGCGCTGGAACCAGATGTCGCCGCGGTTGAAGGGCTGCTTCTCTTCGTCGGGGCGCTCGGTGAAGTCCACGAAGCGCTGGAAGAGCCGGTCGCGCAGCGCGAAGTCGACGCCGTGGTTCGCGACGTAGGCCAATCCGTAGGTGCCGAAGGCCTCCCGGAGGGTGGCGGCGGCGGCGTCACGGACGGCGCGGTCGTGATGCACCAGCTCGGCCAGGTCGACGGTGGGGATGGAGAGGGGCTCTTCCGCGGCGGTGCTGCTGGAACTCGTCATGAGGCGGCGGAGCATGCGTCGGGCGACGCGCTCCTTCAACTGGAGGGCGCAGGCGCGTGACTTTGCTGGCAAAGCCAGACACAATCGCAGGCCTCACGTGTCCCGAATCGTCGGAATCGACCTCGGAACGACGAACTGCTGCGTCGCCGTGATCGACGGCTTCAAGCCGCACGTCATCCCGAACAAGCACGGCTACAACACGACGCCGAGCGTCCTCGCGGTGACGGAGGACGGATCACGCGTGGTGGGGCAGATCGCCGTGCGCCAGGCGATCACCAACCCGGAGAACACCGTCTACGGGGCCAAGCGCCTCATGGGCCGGATCTGGGGCAGCGAAGAGGTCGAGCACGCGCGCCAGCACTCGAGCTTCGACATCAGGGAGGGGCCGCGCGGCGACCTCCGCATCCTGCTCGCGGGCCGGGAGCACTCGGTGCCGGAGCTGAGCGCGATGTTCCTGCAGGAGATGCGGGTGGTGGCCGAGGACTTCCTCGGCGAGGCGGTGGACCGCGCGGTGGTCACCGTGCCCGCGTACTTCAACGACAACCAGCGCCAGGCGGTGCGGGACGCGGGCCGGATCGCGGGCCTCGACGTGGTGCGCATCCTCAACGAGCCGACCGCGGCCGCCCTCGCCTACGGGTTCGGCAAGACCGAGCCGAAGACCCTCGCCGTCTACGACCTCGGGGGCGGCACCTTCGACATCTCGATCGTGCGGATCGACGAGGCGGGCGAGTTCCACGTCGTCTCGACCACGGGGGACAGCTTCCTCGGCGGGGAGGACTTCGACGAGCGGCTGATGGACTTCCTGATGGCCGCGTTCGAGCGCGACCACGGGGTGAACCTGCGGGACGCGGCCATCTCGCTCCAGCGCGTGCGTCAGGCCGCGCAGAAGGCGAAGGCGGACCTCAGCAGCCTCGACCGCGTGGACCTGAACCTCCCCTTCATCGTCTCGAGCGGCCCGGACGGCCCGCTGCACCTCGAGTACGAGGTGACGCGCGAGCAGCTCGAGCAGCTGACGGCGGACCTCGTGACCCGCACGCTCCAGATCTGCGAGGTGGGGCTGCAGTACGCACAGATGGCGCCGTCCGACGTGGACGAGGTGGTCCTGGTGGGCGGGATGACCCGCATGCCCGCCATCCAGCGGGCGGTCGCGGGGTACTTCGAGCGCGAGCCCTGCAAGGGCGTGCACCCGGACGAGGTCGTCGCGCTCGGGGCCGCCATCGCCGCCGACGCGATCGCCGAGGATCGCCAGGACGTGCAGCTGCACGACGTGACCGCGCACTCGCTCGGCATCATGACCGCGGGGGGCGGCTTCGATCCCTTGATCGCCGCGAACACCGCCGTCCCGACCACCCAGAAGGAGGTCTTCGGCACGAGCCGCGATGGGCAGAACACGGTGAAGATCGTGGTGCTCCAGGGCGAGAGCGCGAGCGCGCTCGAGAACGAGGTGCTCGGGCGCTTCGCGCTGACCGGGCTCCGCGAGGCGCGCGCGGGCGAGGTCGAGGTGGAGGTCACCTTCCGCATCGACGAGGACGGCATCTTCAGCGTCGGCGCGAAGGACCTCGAGACGGGCGAGGAGAAGGTGATCGACGTGCTGGCCTCGAGCGGGCTGAGCGACGAAGAGATCGCCGACATGATGGAGGACAGCGCCGAGTACCTGGCCCACCGCCGGGCGCAGGAGGCGGCGGAGAAGAACCGTCAGCAGTGCCTGATCGCCATCCGGCGCATCCAGGACCGGCTGCCCGAGGCGGAGAAGCGCATGGCCTGGACGCCCGTCGGCGCCAACGCGGTGAAGAAAGCGCGCCAGGCCGTGCAGCGGGTCGAGGAGTCGCTGTCGGAGGCGGACCCGCAGCAGGTCGAGAAGCACCTGAGCTTGCTGGTGCGCGTCGAGACCATGATCGAGAAGGTCATGTCGAAGGTCGAGTGAGCCGTGGGCCCGCTGGACACCGATCGGACGATGTCGACGCCAGGTCGGCGCGTGACCGGGTTCCGGAGCGCGCGTGTGATCGTGGTCGCGAGCCCGGACGCCGAGGCGGTGGGGCGCGCGGTCCTGCTCGACGACGCGCCGGTCACCATCGGGCGCGCGGGGCACGTCGAGGGCGGCCTGGCGCTCACCGACGCCGAGCTCTCCCGGCGCCACGCGGTGCTCGAGAAGGAGGCCGCGACCGGCACGTGGTGGCTCCGGGATCTCGAGAGCCGCAATGGCTGTTACGTCGGGGGCCTGCGCCAGGGGACGGCCGGGCTCGTCGACCAGGACGTGATCCGCGTCGGCGCGAGCGTGCTCCTCTTCGAGAAGGTCGAGCTCGAGGCGGACGCGGCGCTCATGCCCGTCGAGGAGCCGCCGCTCTTCGGGCGCAGCCTGGGCATGCAGCGAGCGCGCGGCGAGGTCGCGCGGGTGGCCGGGCGCGACATGCCCGTGCTCGTGCTCGGCGAGAGCGGCTCGGGCAAGGAGCTGGTCGCGCGGGCGCTCCACGCGCGCTCGGGCCGCAAAGGAAACTTGATCGCGGTGAACTGCGGCGCGCTCCCGCCCGACCTCGTCGAGAGCGAGCTCTTCGGGCACGTGGCCGGCGCGTTCACGGGCGCGAGCAAGGCGAGCGAGGGGCTCTTCGTGGCCGCGCAGGGCGGCACCATCTTCCTCGACGAGATCGGCGAGATGCCGCTCGCGGTGCAGCCGAAGCTGCTCCGCGTGCTGGCGACCGGCGAGGTGCGGCCAGTCGGGGGGAGCGACGCGCGGGCGGTGGACGCGCGCGTGGTGGCCGCGACCAACCGCGACCTGCGGGCGGAGGTGGACGCCGAGCATTTCCGCGGAGACCTCTTCGCGCGGCTGACGGGCTGGACCATCGCGCTGCCGCCGCTGAGGGCTCGCAAGGAAGACGTGCTGCCGCTCGCGGCGCGGTTCCTGGAGCGCGAGGGCGCGTCGACGCGGCTCGAGCCCGACGCGGCCGAGGCGCTGCTGCTCCACCGCTGGCCGTTCAACGTGCGTGAGCTCGAGCAGGTCTGCAGCGCGATCGCGGTGCGCGCGGCGGGCGCGGACGAGATCCTGCTCGACCACCTCACGGGGGAGCTGCGCGCGCCGGTCGAGGTGCGCCGGCCCGTGGCGGCGGCGAGCGCCCCGCCGATCTCGCTCTCGGTCCGCCCCGACGGCACGCCCAGCGCGGACGAGCTGTCCCGGGTGCTGCGCCACCACGGCTGCAACATCGCCCGCGTGGCCGAGTTCTTCGGGCGCGACCGGCGACAGATCTACCGCTGGATCGATCGCTACGAGCTCGACCTGGAGGCGCTCCGCGACTGACGCCGCTCAGCGCGTCACGCGGCAGGCGACGACCTTGAGGTAGTCCCCCTCGGGGAAGGCGAGCAGGCGCGGGTGATCCGGCGCCGCGCCCCAGCGGCCGATGACCTGGAGCACCACGTTGGCCTTCTCGGCCGCGTCGGCGATGGTGCGCTCGAAGGCCTCGCGATCGATCTGGCTCGAGCAGCTGGCCGCGAGGTAGAGGCCGCCGTCGGAGATCATGCGCAGGCAGCTCCGGTGGAGGGCTCGATAGGCGCGCAAGGCGGAGGAGCGCGCCTCCTTCTTGGGCGCGAACGACGGGGGATCGCTGACGATCAGATCCCAGGTCTCCTTCTTCGCGCGCGCCTTCTCCAGGAACTTGGGCACGTCCTCCGTGAAGGTCTCGTGCTGGCTCGGGGGCAGGCCGTTCTGCGTCCAGCTGCGCCGCGCGAAGTCGAGCGCCGCGTCGGCGACGTCGACCGTCTGCACCGCGCGCGCGCCGCCGAGCCCGGCCGCGATCGAGAACCCGCCCGTGTAGCCGTAGAGGTTGAGCACCCGCATGCCCTCGGCCGCCTGCCGGACCCACCGGCGGGACTCGCGGTGGTCGAGGAAGAGCCCCGTCTTCTGGCCGCGGTGCACGTCCACGAGCAGGCGCATGCCGTGCTCTTCGACCTCGATGGGCGCGTCCGGGACCTCGCCGCGCAGGACCTCCACCGACGTGTCGCCGCGCCGGCCGCGCTTGACGAGCAGCGCCTCGAGGCGCCCCTCCTCGACGAGCGCCTCGGCGATGGGATCGAGCCAGCGCTCGCTCGCGGCGCCGTCGAGCCGCAGCACGCCGACCGACTCGTAGGCGTCACAGACCGCGCCGCCCAGGCGGTCGCCCTCGCCGTGGAGCAAGCGCAGGGCCGTCGTCGCCGGGGGCGCGAGCCGGCGGCGCAGCGCGATCGCGTCGCGGATCCGGCGCCGGATGAAGCCCGCGTCGATGGGCTCGTCGTTCGTGGTCCAGAGGCGCACCGCGATCGGGCCGCGCTCGGCGACCCCGCGCCCGACCAGCTTGCGTCGCGGGTCCCGCACCGTGACGACGGTCCCCGGGGCCGCCTCGAAGCGCTCGAGCGCGTCCCGGTACACCCAGGGATGTCCCGCCCGGAGCGAGCGGGAGATGTCCTTGCGCAGGGCGACGGTGATGCTTTCCACGCGCGGACCATAGCCCGCCGCGTCTACATTGCCTCCACCGGGCGCGCGGCGCCGTGCACCACGCCGACCTCGGCCGCGAAGATGCCCGCGACGCCCGGGTCGGCGATCCAGAGGCTGTTCTCGTTGTTCGACCAGGCGTTGCGGCTCCAGTTCGCCGAGCCGGTCACGACCACCTCGGCGTCCACCACGAGCACCTTGTCGTGCACGTTGTCGCGCCGGACGTCGATCCCCGCCGCCAGGAGCGCCTGCGCGGGCGCGTCGTCCGCGTAGAGGTGGCTCACCACGGCCCGCACCCGCACCCCGCGCATGTGCGCGCGGACCAGCGCGTCGGAGATCTCGGTGCGGGTCCACGCGTTCGTCAGGACGTCGACCTCGGTCACGGCGCCGTCGATCGCGGCGACCATCGCGGTCAGCCACGCGGGCGCCATCGTGGTCGGGCTCTCGGGGCTGAAGTAGACGGTGTACGCGCCCGCCGTCGTCGGCTCCTCGGGCGCGACCGGGCCGAAGGTCCCCTCCGTCGCCATGCGCTCGAAGATCTCGCGGTAGCGGGCGACGATCTCCGGCTGCTCGATCACGAGGGCGTCGTTGTGGTCGACGCAGAAGGAGCGCTCGGTCCAGTTCGCGCTCCCGACCCAGAGCCGCGCGCCGTCGGCGATCACCCACTTGTGGTGCATCAGCCCACTCCGGTCGTCGCGGACCACCGTGACGCGATCGGCGGGCGTGATCTCGTCGATCACGCAGCTGCCGGGCCCGCAGTTGTCGTCGTCGACCACCACGCGCACGGTCAGGTCGGGGTCCCGGGCGAGCTGCGCCTCGATCGCGCCCGAGATGCAGTCCCACTCGGCCTCGTAGATGGCGATCTCGAGGGTCGAGTCGGCGCAGGCGATGACGTCGAAGAGCTGCTCGATCATGCCGCCGGACGGCGTGAACGTGGGGGTGTCGGCGACGGGCGCGGTGCACGTGGTCGGGAACGCGGGGCACGCGCAGGGCGGGGGACCCGAGTCGATGGGGCCGCTGTCCACGACGACGCCGGAGTCGTCCGGCGGGAGCCCGGAGTCCTCCTCCGTCCCGCCGTCCATCGTCATCACCCCGCCGTCCTCCTGGGGGACGACCCCGCTGTCCGCGGGCGGCGCGACCATCCGGCCGCTGCACCCCAACCCGAACACGGAGACCAAGACCAGGACCAAGCTCGAAGCCGCGCTGCGCATGGCCGCATCCTACCCGAGTCGCGCCTGGAAATTCCCACCCTCGCTCCTCCGCCGGGCGTGGGCTATGTGCGGGGCACGGATGCGAACTCTGCGCCTCATCCCCCGCTTCCTCTGGATCGGGCTGGTCTTCGCGTCGGCGCTGGTCGGCTATCTCTTCCGGCGCGTGACGGCGGGGCGGCTCGACGAGACGGGCCGCGAGCGGCTCCGCGGGAGCGTGCTCGCCTCGACGCTCGAGCGGCTGGGGGCGACCTTCGTCAAGTTCGGGCAGATCCTCGGGAGCCGGCCGGATCTGCTCGGCCCCGGCTACATCGAGGCGCTCGCCCGGCTCCAGGACGACGTGCCGTCGATGCCGTTCGAGACGGTCGAGCGGGTGCTCGCGGCCGAGCTGTCCACCGCGGAGCGGGCGCGCCTGCGCGACATCGACCCGACGCCGATCGCCGCCGCCTCGGTGGCCCAGGTCCACGAGGCGCGCCTCGACTCGGGCGAGGCGGTGGCCCTGAAGATCCAGCGCCCCGAGGCCCGCGCGCAGATCGAGCGCGATCTGGCGCTCCTCGGCATCGGCGCTCGTCTGCTCGACGTGATCCCGTCCCTGCACCTGCTCGCGCTCCCGGGGGCGGTCGAGCGCTTCGGCCACGCGCTCGCCAGCCAGCTCGACTTCCGTCTCGAGGCCGCGAACAACCGCCGGCTCGGCGAGAACTTCGCGGACTTCAAGGGCGTGCGCGTCCCCGATCTCCACGAGGAGCTCTGCACCGAGCGGCTGCTCGTCATGGAGCTGATCGTCGGCCACAAGGCCACCCACCCGGAGAAGGTGAAGGAGCGCAAGGCGCGGCGTCGCATCGCGGCCCGCGGCGGAGAGGCCATCCTCAAGATGGTCTTCGAGGACGGCTTCGTTCACGCCGATCTCCACCCCGGGAACATCCTGCTCCAGGAGGACGGGACGCTGGTCTTCATCGACCTCGGCATGGTGGCCGAGATCCCGTCCGACCTCATGCGGCCGTGGATCGAGACCTTCCAGGCCCTCGGCTCGAACGACGGCAAGGCCGCCGCGCGCCTGTTCTACGCCTACTCACCGTACGTGGCCACGAAGGACTACGCCGCCTACGAGCGGGACACGATGGCCTTCTTCGGCCGCTTCGCCGACAAGGTGCTGGGCGAGGTCGAGGTGAGCGAGGTGGTCGGCGGCATGATGAACATCCTGCGGCGTCACCGGGTCCAGGTGGAGCCCGTGTTCACGGTCGTGAACCTCGGCGTGCTCGTGGCCGAGGGGCTCGGCAAGCAGCTCGACCCGGACATCGACATCGTGCAGATGGCGCTGCCCTACCTGGGTCAGTGTCTCGCCAACGCGCCCGAGGGCCGCCCCCCGCGGCGCGAGCCCCCGACGGCGTAGCGCTAAGGCTTCAGCGAGCCGGCCGGATCGTTGCGGCGGCGCTCCTCGACCACCTCGCCCTCGACGTCGATGACGTTCGGGTCGCGGCTGCTCGAGGAGGGGCCGCGGCGCGTCTCGACGCGATCGACCACGCGACCGCCGCCGAGGTCCACGCGGTAGCGGACCGTGTGGCTGCCCTGCTGGAAGCGCTCCTCGAGCCGCGCCCGCACGTGCTTGGCGATGAAGCGCCGGCTCGGCGGCACCAGGAGCAGCATGCCCGTCACGTCCGTCAGCACGCCCGGGGTCACCAGGAGCACGCCGCCCACCAGCACGAGCACGCCGCCGAGGATCCCCTCCTCCGGCATGCGCGCCTCCGCGAGCGCCTCGCTCCAGGAGCGCCAGACCTTGAGCCCCTCGCGCTTGGCGAGCGCCGCGCCCAGCACGCCGGTGAAGACCACCAGGAGCAGGGTGGGCAGCCAGCCCATGTACCGCCCCATCAGATAGAGGAGGTACGTCTCCGCGATCGGGACCAGCGTGAAGAGCAGGAAGAGCTTGCCCACGTCCCTCTAGTGCGTCTTCCGGGGACGCGCGGCAAGCCCTCGACCGAGCGCGGGGCTCAGCCGCGCTTGAGAACGCACGCGGCCTTCGGGTCGTCGAGCCGCAGCACGACGGCGCTCGAGATCGTGAACGCGACCGCGTGCTCGCGGACGTCGAGGAAGCCGACCTGCAGGTCCTGCGCGCAGACGACCGGGCCCAGGTCCGGTGAGACCAGCACGCCCTCGTCCTTCAGCACGTGGCACTTGTAGATGCCGCCCGTCGCGAGCCGCCGGAGGTGGTCGAGCGCGAGCACGTCGCTGCCCTCGTACTTGCGGAAGAGCTGGTTGTAGAGCGCGGGCGCGAGCACGAGCGCGAACGGCCCGTGCGTTTGCGCCGAGTCGAGCGCGTCGGCCGCCGCGATGACGTCGCCGATCGCGCCGTTGGCCTTGGACCAGTCGGAGAGCGGGACGCTCTGGGCGCCCGGGTGGCTGACGATGCCGTCCACGCCGAGCTCCGGGACGCCGTGGTAGAGCAGGTGCTCCTCGGCCAGCGCGACCTCCTCGGCCGCGTCCTCCGCCGGCCCGGTGTCGAGCGGCAGGCCGGGGTGCACGGCGCCCTCGATCTCGCGCCGCGGCAGCTCGAAGGTGGAGTACAGCGTGGGGATGGGGATCGCGCGCCGCGCGCTCACCCTGGCGCCCGTGCCGTCGATCTCCGCGTGGTGCACGGGGCCGACCTGGAGCGACTCGATGCCGCCGCCGAGCGGGCCCTCGAAGTCGAGGAAGCGCCGCGCCGTCATCACGGCCTTGGCCTTGTCCAGGATCGATCCCTCGATCTGGCTGACGATCGTGTCGGTCAGCCCGGCGGGGTGTACGGGACGAATCATCGCTCCTCCTTCAGCGCGCCGATGGTGCTGCGCTGCGGGCTGACCGCGTCCGCGACGTCTTCTTCCTTCGGACGCGCGAGGCCGGCCTCGGTCGCTTCGTCCTCGACGTTCAGGATGTCGCCCTCGGTGAACATGTAGGTGCGGAGCTGCTCGGCGAAGTCGGCGTCGTTCCGTCGGCACCACTCGAGCAGCATTGCGAAGTGCTCGATCTCCTCGCGCTGGTGGTGATCGAGGATCGCGCGCAGTGACGGATCCGTGCACGCCTGCGCGCGCTGTCGATACCAGTCGACCGCCTCGAGCTCCTCCATCATCGAGTCGATCGCGCGCTTGATGTCGAGCGACTTCTCGCTGAGCCGCTCCCGCGGCTCGTGGTACTGGCCTGCCATCACGCCTCCCTCGTCGAGCGTCCGGGCCCTACCTAGCCTCCCGCGCGGGTTTTCACAATCCTCGCCGTCCGTGCAGTGTCGCCCTGGCCCCACCGGATTCGACGGGCTCGGGCGGGGACTGTCATCGAAGATTGCAAAGATGTAGCGCGCTCGTCGGGGCCGACCCTTCGGGCGCGGGCGCTGGGTCGGGGACAAATATGGTTGTTGTATTCGGGTTGACTCGGTGTGCTGACCCGGCCATACCTCGGGCGCTCCGAATCATCGCCGGGTCGGGGCGCGACGGGGGTGAGGACGTCCCGGGCTGGGGTATGGCTCAAGCGTCCGAATTCAATGGGCTTTTGGGGTGTATCGACCGTGTCTCCCCACACCCGAGAACTCCCTGTCGTGGACGCCCGAACGGGGGTCAGGAAATCTCCTCTCAAACCTGGCATACATGGGGTGGATCCTGGCGGTCCAAGGGGGGTTGAGATGGGGGACGAGACACACCGCGTCTGGCTGATCGATGATGAGCGACGCCTCGTCGAAGTGCTCGCGGAGCTGTTCCGAGCCGAAGGTTGGGAGGCCCGCGCGTTCGGCGACGCGCGGCTCGCGTTGAGTGAATGCCTGCGAGGAGAGCCCCCGCCCGTGATCGTCACGGACTACGACATGCCGTACCTCGACGGTGGAAGCTTCGTGGCGGAGCTCGTCGCGCGGCTCGGGAGCGACGCCCCCCCGGTGGTCTGCATCACGGGCTACCCGGGCAAGATCGATCTCGACGAAGAGGCGTCCTTCGCGAACATCCTGGTCAAGCCGTTCCGGTTCGGGGAGCTCTTCGCCGTCGTCGACGAGGTACGCAATCGACCCCAGGGGCGGGAGTCGGAGCTGAGGATCAAGGCGACGCCTGCCGACGGTGAGAAGCGCAAGAAGGCGGTCTGAGCGGGCTGCGTCGCCCCCCTCGACGCGGTCTCGCCATGTCGACGCGATCGCTCAGGGAGCGATGGGCGCGAGCTGCACCTCGAGCCGGACGCTCGCGTCGCCGCCGCGGCGCGTGTCCACCACCAGCGTGTAGTCGACGTTCGGCTCGAGCCGCGCCGCCAGGCTCGCTCGCCCGGCGGTCGCGTCGCACGCGACCACGCGGTGCCCCCGTGAGCACCCGGTGCGCAGCTCGAGCACGGGCTCGTGCGGCGACTCGGCCGTGATCTGGAGCCGCGACGGCTCGCTGACGCGGATCCGGCGGACGCCCTCCGCGCCGGGCCCGAACGCGCCGCAGCTGGTCCGGGCGTGCGCCTCGGCCGCAGGGATCTCCACCGTCTGCACGCCCGCCGCGAGGGTGGGCATCGCGCCGCAGCGCGCCTCGAGCGCGGTGATGTTCTCGACGCGCGGCCCCGCCGGCGGAGGAGGTGGCGGGGGAGCGCCCTGCGCGCTCAGCACCATGGAGTACGACCCCGCCTGCCCGCGGTACCCGTCGACCACGACGCGGTAGGTCTGTCCGGCGGTCATCGTGACTTGCACCTGTGAGGCGCGGGTGCTGCCGTGGTCGTCGTTGCACGCGAGCTCCTGGCCGTTCGCGTCCAGCACCGCCAGCACCGAGTCGTACTGGGCCGTCACGTCGATCTGGTAGAGCTGGGTCTCCGTCGGCGTGAAGGTCCAGACCTCGTCCGCGCTCCCCGCGCTGGCCCCGCAGCTCGGCGTCTCGTGGTCCGTGCCCCCCGCCGTGTTGCCCCGGACCTCGCGGCCGAGCGTCAGCGCGCCCCCGCCCGCCGTCCCGGCCTCGTCCACCCGCAGGCGATAGCTCCCGGCCCGGCCGGCCCAGCCGTCGACGACGACCTCGTAGCGCTGCCCGGCGATCAGCGGCACGCGCACCTCGGACTCCGTGGTGGCGCCCGCGTCGTCGTTGCAGTCGATCGGCTCCGGCACGCCCTCGCGGTAGACGGCGAGGAGCCCGTCGTAGTCGGCGCTCAGGTGCACGACGTAGGTCGCGCTCCGCGGCGGGACGAAGACCCACACGTCGTCCGGGCTGCCCGCGCGAGCGCCGCAAGGGGGCGTGCGTCCGTCCGCGCCGCCCGTGGTGTCCCCGGTGGCCTCCTCGCCGACGCGCAGCGCGCGCGCGTCCTCGGCCGCCGCGCGACGGGCGGCGATTCGATAGCGACCGGTCGCGCCTTGGTAGCCGTCGACGACGACCGAATACGCGCGCCCCGCCTCGAGCTGCGCGACCACCTGCGACCTCCGGGTCGAGCCGTGATCGTCGTTGCACTCCAGCGGCGTCTCCCCGTCGGGCGCGTAGACGGCCAGCACCCCGTCGAAGGCGGCGGCGAGGTCGAACTGATAGCGCCCCGTCTCGGGCGGCGTGAAGAGCCACGTCTCGTCGGGGCTGCCCTCGGTCGCGCCGCAGCTCGGCGTGCGGGTATCCGTCCCGGCGCTCGTGTCGCCGGTGCGGCGCCCATCGAGCGGCAGCGCGCGCTCGTCCGGAGGGCTCGCCTCTTCGCCCGTCGCGGTCACGCGCAAAGTGAAGCCGCCGGTCGCGCCCCGGTATCCGTCGACGACGACCGTGTAGCGCTGGCCGGCCTCGAAGCGCCGCACCACGCGGGAGTGGGTGGTCCGGTCGTGATCGTCGTTGCACTCGAGCGCGCCGCCGTCGGCGTCGAAGACGGCGAGCACGCTGTCGTAGTCGGCGTCCACGTCGAGCTGGTACGCGCCGCTCTCGGGCGGGATGAAGACATAGGCGCGGTCGCCGCCGCCGGCCGGGGCGCCGCACGCCGGCTGCCAGCGATCGCCCGCGCCGCGCGTGGAGCCGCGGACCTCGCCGCCGGGCACCAGCGCGCCGCCGTCGCTCTGGGCCGCGCGCACCACGAGCCCGATCAGGGGAGAGCAGCCCGACGCGAGGAGCGCGACGGCGACGGCGAGCGCGCGCGTCACAGGCCGAAACGCAGCCCGACCGAGAGCTCGGCCCAGAAGTCCGGCACCCGCCCGTCGTCCGAGAGCCGGACGTGACTGGCGAGGACCGCGGCCACGCCGAACCCGTCCGCGAAGTACACGTCGAGGCCGAGCCCCGAGGAGAGGAGGGCGCCGAAGCGCTCGTCGGCCGCGAAGCGCAGCTCCGCCGTGGCCGGGGTGCCGTCGGGCACGAGGAAGACCTCACGCGGCTCCGAGCGCTGCTCCGGGAGCGACGCGTAGTACATCCCGCCGCCGAGGAAGATGTACGGCCTGGCCGCGCCGTGGCCGTCGTTCAGGGCGACCTTCACGCGGAGGAAGTCGATGGCCAGCAGCCAGTCCTGTCGCTGGCCGACGTCGGATCCGTCCTCCCCGAGGAACGCGAACGTCGCCGCGGGGCCCACGCTGAGCACGCGATCGCCCGTGAGGTAGATGTCGAGGTCGTAGCCGAGGCTCAGCGCCGCGCCGGGCTCGAGCCGGACGCCGACGAAGACGCCGTCGCTCGCGAGGGTGGGGTGATCGTCCGCGCGCGCCGGGGAGGCGGAGACCAGGAGAGCCGCGATGAGCAACAGAGCCCGCATGAGTTCTTTCTGCAGTGACGGTCAACGATACGGATGGCTGCGTCGACCGAGGAGCGCGACCGAGATCGCGTCGGTGGTCACGCGTCGGCGGAAGCAGTCGGCCAGCGCGCCATGCGCCGCCGCGTGGGCGCGGTCGTACTGATCCGAGATCGCCTCGACGTGCGCGCGCTGCTTCCAGCGCTCGGCCTCGCGGAGCTTCCCGGCGAGGGCGCGCACGTCGGGCTCGGACTCCACCATCGCGCGCAGGATCGCGGCCAGCGCGTGCGCGTCCTCCTGCCACGCGTCGAGCGCGTCCGGCGCCTGCTCCGCGCCCCAGTCGCGGCCCGCGCGCGCGATCTCCGCCAGGCCCTCGCGCACCAGCTGGGGCTCCACCCGCGCCGCGAGCGAGAGATCGACGGCCCAGTCCACGCGAGGGCACCGGGCCCAGGCGTCTCCGAGGGTCGCGTGCCGGGTCAGGGCGTCCGCGAGCAGCGGGTCGAGGTCGAGGCGAGCCACGGCGCGCCGCCAGAGCTGGACCGAGCCTCGGCGCCGCCCCACGAGCCTTCGCATCCACGCGGCCAGCATCTCTGTTCGTTGTACGTCATCGCGGCTCGCATGTCCCCCGCGGAAGCGGTACCCACAGAGGCGAGGGAGGGCGAGTGCGCGCACGGCGGCTCCACATCGCGTTCGCGGCCACGATGCTCGGCGGGTGTCTGCTCGAGAGTCACCCCGTGACCGATCCGCTGCCGCTGACCTCGTTCTGCGGCGCGTTCTTCGACGCGATCTGCGAGCCGCTCGAGACGTGTGACTGTCCGGACGCGGCGCTGCGCGCGTGTCGGGCCGAGGAGGCCTCGCTGTGCCCCGGCTTTCCCTCCGCCGCGCTCGCCCGCGCGGTGGAGGCGGGGACGGTTCGCTACGACGGCGAGGCGGCGAGCGCGCTCGTCCGCCGCATGCGGGCGCGGGCCGACGGCTGCCAGGGCTTCGTCTCGGCGCTCGACTGGCAGGTCCGCGATCTCTTCGCGCTCGGCGGGGTGTTCGAAGGCACGCTCGACGCGGGCGAGGTCTGCGAGCCGCTCGGCTTCGAGCTGGTGAGCGAGTGTCGGCTCGGCGCGTGCGCCCCGACCGCCGACGGACCTCTCTGCCGCGTGAGCGTGCCCGAGGGGGCGCGCTGCGATCGGCTCCACCAGTGCGTCGACCTCGACGGAGCGCTCACCCCCGAGCGCGGCATCGAGCGTCTGGCGCTCCGCTGCGCGTCCGACACCCCGGGCTCCGACGAGGGCACGTGCGTGCGCTGGATCGATCTCGGCGGCCCCTGCGACGCGAGCGCGGAGTGCTGGTCGAGCCGCTGCGAGATGGGTCGATGCGTGGCGGGCGCGGACGGCGCCGCGTGCCTCGGCGGCCGGGATTGCGACAGCGGGCATTGTGACGCTTCGGGCCGCTGCGCCCCGGCGAACGCGCCCGTCGGCGCGGCCTGCGCGACGGACGCGGCGTGCGCGTCCTACGTCTGCGTCGACGGGAGCTGCCTCGACGCGGCGTGCGGCGTCTTCTGAGCCGAGGCTCAGAGCTCGCCGCGAGCGAAGCGGCCGATGAGCTCGCTCGTCACCTCTCCCGCCAGGCCAGAGGGGAGCATCGCTTCTGCGAGGCGCGCCTCCTCCCGGGAGACCCATCGCGCGTCCACGTGCTCGTCCGAGAGGATCACCCGGCGATGGGGGGCGCTGCCGACGAAGGTGTGGATGTGAAAGTCGAGCGCGCGCTGCACGATGGTGATCCGGCGCGGGCCGAGGAACTCTTCGATGAGGGGTGCGATGCCCGTCTCCTCCTCGGCTTCGCGGATGGCCGTCTCCTTGGGTGACTCGCCGCGCTCGATCCGCCCGCCCGGGAGACACCACTTGTGCGCGAAGGACCGGTCGTCGGGGCGGCGTCGGAGCAGGAGCGCGTGGTCGTCATGGCGCATGAGCACCACCGACGCCTCGACGAGACGTCGCGTGATCTCTCGAGATCGAGAGGCGAAGCCCATGAGAACGAGCGTAGTCACCCGCGTGCGTGCGCGCCTGTCCCCGCTCCGTGACGCGGCAAAAGGCGTCGGCGTCTCGTGACAGTCAGGGCGGCGAACAGCAGCAGCCCGAGCGCGCCTCCGCCGCGGCCGGAGGTGGCCGCGCGGCAGCCGCACCCGCCGACGATCGAGGTCGGTCGAGAGGTGTCCGACGCGTCGGCGGCGGCCGCGTCGATGGCGCTCGAGGCGTCGCGCGGAGGGGTCGCCGCGTCGATCGGCGCCGGGACCCCCGCGTCCACGCCGGGGCAGGCGAGATCTTCGCCGTCACAGTCCTGGTCGACGCCGTCTCCGCAGCGCTCCATCGCGCCCGGGTGTCGCGTGGGATCGTCGTCGTTGCAGTCCTCGTCCGCCGGGGAGCCGTCTCCGTCGGCGTCGGGGGGCGGGGCGCACTCGTCGTCGGTGCCGACGGGCATGGAGACGCAGCCGTGCGCGCAGGGCTCGGTCTCGTCCACGCCGTCGATGCAGCGCCGCCGCTCGGTGCGCGCCGCGTCGCAGGTCCAGATCGAGAAGGTGCCCGCGGGGCAGGTCGGGGTGGGCGCGCCGCAGCCGCGGCCGGGCATGCCGCGATGGGTCCCTTGCGTCGTCCAGCGCGTCGGAGAGGTGGCGGAGCACCCGCCGGCGAAGGGGTCGAAGGCGGTGGTGAACGCCCCGCCGAGGGGCCGCGTCTCGAAGTGCAGGTGCGCGCCGGTGGAGCAGCCGCTGGACGCGATCTGCCCGATCACGTCGCCGCAGCGCACCGCGTCCCCGGGCCCCACCCGCACGCTGCCGGTGCGCATGTGCGCGTAGATGACGCGGTAGCTGCCGTGGTTGATCACCACGTGGTTGCCGTAGCCGAAGCCGAAGCCGGTCCCGCAGCGCGCGTCGACGCTCGACGAGCAGGTGTTGCAGTGGTCGTAGTGCCCGTCCTGCGTGCTGACGACCGTGCCGTCGGCCGCCGCGACGACGTCCCAGCCGCGCGTGATCACGGCGTTGCCCCCCGCGAGGCTGAAGTCGCTCCCGCGGTGGTACTCGTAGCTCGAGCTGGCGCAGCTCCAGTCCTCGACCCCGCCGCCCTCGCCGGTGCCGTCGAAGTAGTACCAGTTCGCGATGCAGCCATCGCAGCCGACGGGGTTGCTGAAGGTCTGCGCCCCCGCGGTCGTGGGAGCGAGCGCGAAGAGCGCGAGGCCGAGGGCGACGCGCCTCATCGCGCCTCCTCGGTCGCGAAGACGCCGCCGAGATCGGCGGGGGGCGGCGTGAAGCGATCGCCCCAGCGCTCGCCCGTTCGAAGGTCACAATTCGTCTGGCAGGCCGCGCCGTCGGGGCCGGCGACCCACACCCCGGCCACTCCGCCGTTGCGCGCGCCCACGAAGGCCACGCGCGCTCCCGTCGGGTCGAAGCGCAGCGCGCCGATCGAGACGAAGCCCTCCGCGAGCGTGCGCGCGACTTCGCCGTCGTGGACGCGGAGCGAGCCGTCGCTGCGCACCGCGAAGGCGAGGCGCGACAGATCGTCCGAGACCGCGAGCGCCGTCACGCCGGCCGCGAGCATGCGGCGCTGGCCGTCGGGCCAGACCTGATAGAGGCGGCCTTCGGGGTCGACGAGGGCGGCGCCATCTCGCCAGCGCGGCACGAAGCGAGCGGCCCGCCGGTCGACGGGGCGAAGGGCGCCGTCGGGGGATCGAAACGCGACCGCGTGCGTGGGCAGCGCGTCCGGGCCGGCGGGGGCCTCGAGACCGAGGGCCACCAGCTCGAGCGGCGCCTCGAGCGGCGCCGACCGCGCACGCTCCGCGGCGGGCTGACACGCGATCAGGGCGAGGGAGAGGAGCGCGGCGCACCGGTTCACGCGACCAAGGTAGCCCAGAAGGACCAGTCGCCGAAACGCAGGCGCGCCGATGCCCAGGCTGCGGGGTAGGCTCTCCGACGTGCGCCGCGCCTTCTTCGCGTTCTTCTGGCTCGCCTGGGTCTCGACCGCCGTCGCCGCGCCGGCCGATCTGGTCGGCGGCGCCGCCCCCTCCGTGCGGGCCCGCGCGCTCGACGGCGGAGGCGAGGTGAGCCTCGACGACCACCGAGATCGTCCCGTCGTGCTCGCGTTCGTGGCGAGCTGGTGCGGCTCGTGCCGGCGCATCGCCCCGGCCTTGCGCGCCCTCGCGGAGCGCCACGCGTCCGAGGGCCTCGTGCTCCTCGCGCTGAGCCACGAGCCCCGCGCGCGTCTTCGCCGCCACGCGCCCGAGATGGGGCTGCCCCTCTTCCAGTGCACCGGGCGCACGGCGGTGAGCTACGAGGCGGACGCGGTGCCGACCCTCGTGCTGATCGATCGCGCGCGCACGGTGAGGTTCGCCGGCAGCGGGGCGAGCGCGCTGCGCGGCCTGCGCGCGAGCCTGACCCGTGTGCTCGAGCGCTGAGTGCGCTCAGTACTGGCTGGCCATGTTTCCCATGACCCCGAGCGCGAGCAGGATGGTCGAGATGATGGCGAGGACGATCGAGACCGCCCCGAGCGCGATCCCGACGATGGCCAGCTCCTTGCCCTTCAGCTTGTCCGGCTCCTTCTTGATCCGGACGAGCGAGAAGGCGCCGAGGCCGATCCCGACGAGGCCGACGGGCGCGCCGCCGACGAGGCTCCCGAAGAGCGGCAGGATGCTGCTGCAGCAGAAGCAAGTGATCAGGCTGAGGAAGCTGACCCCCAGCGAGACGAGCGCGAGCGGATCGATCCCCGGGCCGCTCATGCCGCCGCCGCCACCGGGGGCGCCGAAGCCGGGTCCTCCGGGAGGCTGACCGAAGCCGGGCTGGCTCGGCGGGCCGAAGCCGCCCGCGCCGGGAGGCTGACCGCTGGGGGGCGCCCCGCCGAATCCGCCGGGGGGCTGGCCGCCGGGAGGCCCGCCGCCGAAACCACCGGGAGGCTGGCCTCCACCGGGCGGTTGGCCGAATCCTCCGCCGCTGGGCGGCTGTCCGAAGTCACTCATCGCTTCTCCCCTCCGCGCCTCGCGCGCGCAGACCATGCACCATCCCCGGGTGGCCTGCAAAACGAGGGCGCAGGTTGGCAGTCGAAGTTGCGCGCTCTATTGCTGCGCGAGCTGCGCTGGCGTCACCTGCGGCAGCTCCGTGAAGCCGATCACGTAGGGCGCCACCGCGTTCGCCTGGTAGTGGCCGACCCACACGCTGTAGACGCCGGGCGCGAACGGACCGTCGACGATCGGGTTCAGCTCACCGTTCGCGTCGTCCACGCAGCGGAAGCTCCCGTCGGGGGCGCGGATCACGAGCGTCGTGTCCTGCGGCGAGCTGACCACGACGCGCAATCGCGGGAAGGCGCCCCCGAGCTGGAGCACGTGGTTGGGCTGCTGCGCGAGGTGCCCGAGGCAGCTCGGGTTCAGGCTCTGCGCGGGCACGGGTCCGCCGGCCATGCCGCGCGCGACCCGCGGGTCGGGCATGAAGCCGGGGGTGAGCGCGATCGGCGCGCCGGCCTGACCCGGCATGCCCGGCTGCATGCCCGGCTGCATGCCCGGCGGCATCGGCGGGGGCGGCGGATCCGGCAGCGTCGCGTAGCCCGGCACCGCGAGGGCGGGGGCGAAGTCCGTCTGCGCCGCGCCGGGGGGCAACATGCCGGGCTGCATGCCCGCCGGCATCCCGGGCGGCGCCTCGGGCACGGTCTGGCCCGGCACGGCGAGCGGCGGATCGTCCGGCAGATCCGCTTCGTCTTCGCAACCGGCCAGGGCGAGCAGCGAGACCACGATCAGAAGGCGTCGCATCGGCGCGATGATACACGAGCCGCCCCCTCCGGATACGAGCCTGCTATACGAGCGCCATGCGCAACGCTCTCGCTCTCCTCGGCGCCCTCTCGCTCGCGTGTTCGGGCGGCGCCGGTCATCACGACGAGTACTCCGCCGCAGAGGGCCGCGGCGGCGGCGGCGACGAGTCGTCGGACACCCCGGCCGACGAGAGCATCCCTCTCGGTCGCCTGCCCGAGGGCGTCACCCCGCTCCACTACACGATCTACCTCGAGGTCGTGCCCAGTCGGGATCGCTTCACGGGCCGGGTCGACATTCGCACCCGCCTCGACGAGGCGCGCCGCGTGATCTGGATGCACGGCCAGGACATGAACGTGAGCGAGGCGGAGGTCCTGCCCGAGGGTGCGGAGCCGGTGCGAGGGACCTTCGAGCAGGTCGACGACAGCGGCGTCGCCGCGCTCCGCCTCGACGAGCGCGTCGGGCCGGGCGAGGTGACGATCAGCCTCACCTACGACGCGCCCTTCGATCGACAGCTCAAGGGGCTCTACCGCGTCGACGCGGGCGGCGAGGCCTACGCCTTCACCCAGTTCGAGGCGACGAGCGCGCGGCTGGCCTTCCCGAGCTTCGACGAGCCGCGATTCAAGACGCCCTTCGACATGACCCTGAGCGTGCAGCCCGATCACGAGGCGATCGGCAACACCACCGTCGCGAGCACGCGCGAGGTCGCCGGGATGAAGGAGGTGCGCTTCACCGAGACCGAGCCGCTCCCGACCTACCTCGTGGCGATGGCCGTCGGGCCGCTCGACGTGGTCGAGCACGCGGCGATCCCCGCCAACGACGTGCGAGACCGTCCGCTACCCTTCCGCGGCGTCGCGGCGCGCGGTCAGGGCCCCCGGCTCGCCTACGCGCTCGAGCACACCGCGGCGCTCCTCGAGTACCTCGAGGGCTACTTCGGCATCGCCTACCCCTACGACAAGCTCGACATCATCGCGGTGCCGGACTTCGCCTCGGGCGCGATGGAGAACGCCGGCGCGATCACCTTCCGCGAGACCCTCCTGCTGCTGGACGACGAGGAGGCGCCCGAGGAGCAGCGCCGCGCCTTCGCGTACGTGATGGCCCACGAGCTGGCCCACCAGTGGTTCGGCAACCTGGTCACCATGCCCTGGTGGGACGACATCTGGCTCAACGAGGCCTTCGCCACCTGGATGGGCAACAAGACCGTGCGGCAGGTGCACCCCGAGTACCACGCCGACGTCGGCATGGTCGGCTCGGTCCAGGGCGCCATGGGCGCCGACAGCCTGGTGAGCGCGCGCCAGATCCGTCAGCCGATCGAGAGCAACCACGACATCCGCAACGCCTTCGACGCCATCACCTACCGCAAGGGAGGTGGCGTGCTCGAGATGTTCGAGCGCTGGCTCGGCGAGGAGACCTTCCGGGAGGGGATCCGCGAGTACATGAGCCGGCACCGCTTCGCGACCGCGACGGCGGACGACCTGCTGGACGCGCTCAGCCAGATGGCGGGGCGGGACGTGGGCACGCCGTTCCGCACGTTCCTGATGCAGCCGGGGGTGCCGCTCCTGACCGTGGAGCGGCAGTGCGCCTCGGCAGACGCGGAAGAAGGCGCGGAGGCGGGCAACCGACTCTCCATCCGGCAGAGCCGCTACTTCCCCGTCGGCTCCGGCGGCGACGCCGACGCGAGCTGGCAGATCCCGGTCTGCGTCCGGCACGGGGACCGGCGCGCGGCGAACGACACGTGCGAGCTCGTCACCGAGGCGGAGGCGTCGATCGACCTCGGCGAGACCTGCCCCGAGTGGGTCATGCCCAACGCCGACGCGGCCGGCTACTACCGCTTCGCGATGCCCGCCGACGACGTCGCGCGGCTCATGCGGACGGGCTGGCGGCACCTGACCGAGCGCGAGAAGCTGAGCGTCGCGAACAACCTCGCGGCGGGCTTCTCCGCGGACGCGATCGAGGCGGCCACGGTCTTCGCCACCTTCGACCAGATCGCCGCCGACGACAGCCGCGCGGTCGCCACCGAGCCGATGGGCCTGATCCGCTTCACCCGCGACCACCTCGCGACCGAGGAGCGCGTCCCGACCCTCGAGCGCTGGGCGAGCGGGCTCTACGCCAGCCGCGCGCGGCGCCTCGGCTGGAGCGCGCGCCGCAGCGACGACGGGGAGACGGCGCTCCTGCGGGCGGAGCTGCTCGGGTTCCTGGCCGAGACGGCCCGGGACGCGCGCACCCGGCGCGAGGCGGCGGAGCGCGGTCGCCGCTACATCGGGTTCGGTGGGGACGGCGCGCTGCACACCGACGCGGTGGAGCCGAGCCTGGTGGGGCTGGTGCTCTCGATGGCCGTTCAGGAGGGGGACGCCGCGTTCTTCGACGCCTTGCTCTCCAAGGTGCTCGAGAGCGACGACGCGCTCTTCCGTCGCCACGGCATCCACGCCCTGGGCTCGGCCCGGCAGCCCGCCCTGGCGGAGCGCGCGCGGGCGCTGTCGCTGGACGCCCGTTTGCGGGTGAACGAGGTCACCGATCCGCTGGGTGTGCAGCTCTCCATGCCGGAGACCCGCGCCGACGCCTGGGCCTTCATGCAGGCCCACTTCGACGAGATCTTCGCCCGCGTGGCCACGACCCGCGCGGGGTATGCTCCCTGGTACGTCTCGGGCTTCTGCTCGGAGGCGCAGGCGGCGGAGGTCGAGTCCTTCTTCGCGGAGCGGATCGAGGCGCTCCCGGGCGGGCCGAGAAACCTCGCGGGCGCGCTCGAGGCCATCCGCCTCTGCGCGGCGCGCGCCGACGCCCAGCGGGAGAGCGCGAACGCGTTCCTCGCCGCGCGTCGTCGTTGAGGGTCGGGGCGTCCCCCCTTGATCGCGCGTCCGTGGGGGCATAGGTGTGTTCGTCAGGCCTCGCGCGGTTCTCCGTGCGAAGCCATCGCGTCTCCGGACGCGAAGAAGAGACCGGCGGAGCGGTCGATCGCCCGCCAACACGACCCATCCAAAACGACCCATCCATCACCAAGAATCGGGGGATTCGAGACATGTCGCTCACCAGCACGCTCCTCAAGGCCGGCGCTCTCTACGCGCTCGGCCGCATGACCACCAACATCAGCGGCGATGACATCTCGCGGCTGACCGGCATCTCGGGCGACGACGTCCGGCGATACGGGATGAGCCGCGCCGACGCGCTCCTCGGCACCATGGGCCTGACCCGCGCGGCCTCCGTGCCCAGCTCCACCGCTCTCGTGCTCAGCGGCTTCGCCGCGGGCGCCGTCGTCGGCGCGGGCGCGACCTTCCTGTTCTACTCGGAGCAGGGCAAGGACGTCCGCAAGAAGATCGCGGAGTACTTCACCTCGTCGGAGGACGAGACCGAGGCGGCCGACGCGAACGTCCCGGGCAACGGGGGGGTCAAGGCCCGCGCCTGATCCCACGCCGTGAATCGAAGGAGCCCCTGCCAGACGTGGTCTGGCGGGGGCTTCGTCGTCGTGGCACAACCGCGCGCCATGGCCGACTACATCTACACGATGAAGGGGGTGACCAAGGTCCACCCCCCCGACAAGCGCATCGTCACCGACCTCTACCTGTCGTTCCTGCCGGGCGCGAAGATCGGCGTCATCGGCCCCAACGGCATGGGCAAGTCGAGCCTGCTGCGCATCATGGCGGGCGAGGACAAGAGCTTCAACGGCGAGGCCTGGATCAAGCCAGGCGCGACCGTCGGCTACGTGCCGCAGGAGCCCGACATCGGGAAGGACCGCACGGTCCTCGACGTGGTCGAGGAGGCCGTGGCGCCCATCAAGGCCGTGCTCGCGCGCTTCGAAGAGGTCTCGATGAAGTTCGGTGAGGTCACCGACGACGACGAGATGAACGCGCTCCTAGAAGAGCAAGCCAAGCTCCAGGACCAGATCGACGCCGCGGACGGCTGGAGCCTCGATCACACGCTCGAGCTCGCCATGGACGCGCTCCGGCTCCCGCCCGCGGACGAGTCGGTCAATCACCTCTCCGGGGGTGAGAAGCGCCGCGTCGCGCTCTGCCGCGTGCTCCTGATGAAGCCGGATCTCCTGCTCCTCGACGAGCCCACCAACCACCTCGACGCCGAGAGCGTGGCGTGGCTCGAGCAGCACCTCGCGCAGTACGCCGGCACCATCGTGGCCATCACCCACGACCGGTACTTCCTCGACAACGTCGCGGAGTGGATCCTGGAGCTCGACCGCGGCGACGCCTTCCCCTTCAAGGGCAACTACACGGCCTGGCTCGAGGCGAAGGAGAAGCGCCTCGAGATGGAGGAGAAGCAAGAGAGCGCCAAGCAGCGCAAGATCAAGAGCGAGCTCGAGTGGGTGCGCGCGTCGCCGAAGGCCCGCCACGCCAAGAGCAAGGCCCGCGTCCAGGCCTACGAGGCGCTCGTGGCCGAGGCGGGCTCGCGCAACCGCGACTCGAACGAGATCTGGATCCCGCCGCCCCCGACCCGGCTCGGCGAGAACGTCATCGAGGCGAAGAACGTCTCCAAGGCGTACGGCGACAAGCTGCTCTACTCCGACCTCAGCTTCCGCATCCCGCGCGGCGGCATCGTCGGCATCATCGGCCCGAACGGCGCCGGCAAGACCACGCTCTTCCGCCTCATCACGGGCCAGGAGCAGCCCGACTCGGGAGAGATCGTGATCGGCGAGACCGTCTCGCTCATGTACGTCGATCAGAGCCGGGACGCGCTCGACGCCGACAAGTCGGTCTTCGAGGAGATCAGCCGCGGCCAGGACCAGATCGTGGTGGGCAAGAACGAGGTGCCGTCGCGCGCCTACTGCGGGCTGTTCAACTTCAAGGGGAGCGACCAGCAGAAGAAGGTCGGCGTGCTCAGCGGCGGCGAGCGCAACCGCGTGCACCTCGCGAAGGTGCTCACGCAGGGCGGCAACGTGCTGATGCTCGACGAGCCCACCAACGACCTCGACGTCGAGACCCTGCGGAGCCTGGAGTCGGCGCTCCTCGAGTGGCCGGGCTGCGCGCTGATCACGAGCCACGATCGCTGGTTCCTGGATCGGGTCGCGACCCACATCATCGCCTTCGAGGGCGACAGCCGGGTCGTGTTCTTCGACGGCAACTACGACGAGTACGAGGCGGACCGGAAGAAGCGCCTCGGGGCCGAGGCCGACCGCCCGCATCGGATCAAGTACCGCAAGCTCACCAAGTAGGCGCCGGCCCACACGTTTCTTCACGCCTTCGGGGTGGCGACCTGGGTCCATTCGACCCAAGTCCGTCCCGTGGCCGCGGCGTGCGCGGTGCGCATGTCCCGAGGGGGAAACGTGAGCAAGGAACGGAGCGGCGGGCGCTGGGCATGGGTCGCGGGCATGGCCTTCGGGCTGACGCTGGCCCTCGCCGCCATGCCCGCGCCGAGCGCGCGCTCGCAGACGGCGTCGGTCGAGCGGTTCGAGGGGGCCTGGCGCTACGTGGGCGGCGAGCGGGACCAGCGCGGTCTCCACGCGGCGATCGATCGCGTGGTGGACGAGCTGGATCTCTTCACTCGCGAGATCGCGCGGGTCGCCATCCGCCGCAGCCTCGTCCCCGAGCCGACGCTCCACGTGCGCGTCCGCGACGCGCGTCACCTGTCCCTCCAGCTCGGCGACTGGGTGAGCCACGAGGTCGAGCTGGGCCGGGCCGCCACGCAGATGCCCGGGCCCGACGGGAACCCGACCCGATTTCGCGCCGACTTCGACGGCGGTCGAATCGTGACGCACGAGACCAGCGCGCGCGGGAGCCGGGTCAACCAGCTCTCGCTCAGCCCCGACGGCGGCCACCTGTTCATGCACGTGCGGGTGCGAGCCCCGCAGCTGCCGGCCGACATCCGCTACGCGCTGACGTACCGGCGGCTCTGACCGCATCCCCGCTCTCGCAGAGGGCCGTTGTGCTTCGGTGAGAGTTCGATAAAGAAGCGGGCGCAGCATGCAGCCCCTCCCCATCGACGCGCACCTGCCGGACCTGGTCGCCAAGGCGAAGGCGTCGAAGGGGCTCGTGCTCGTCGCGGAGCCGGGCGCGGGCAAGACCACGCGGGTGCCGAGGGCGCTGCTCGACGCTTCGGTGGCCAGCGCGGGGGAGATCCTCGTCGCGGAGCCCCGCCGCATCGCGGCGCGCATGGCGGCCAAGCGGGTTGCGGAGGAGCTGGGGGAGCCCGTCGGGCGGACCATCGGCTATCGCGTCCGCTTCGACAGCGCCGTCTCCAGGGACACCCGGGTCACGTTCGTCACCGAGGGCGTGCTGGCCCGGCGCTTCCAGTCCGATCCCTCGCTGAGCGGGGTGGCGGCGCTGGTCTTCGACGAGCTGCACGAGCGCCACCTGGACACCGACCTGGCGCTGGCGCGCGCGCGCCGGCTGCGGGACACGTCGCGACCCGAGCTGATCCTCGTCGCGATGAGCGCGACCCTCGAGGCGGAGCCGGTCGGGGCCTTCCTCGACGCGCCGATCGTGCACGTCGAGGGGCGGACCTTCCCGATCGAGCTGCGCCACGCGGAGCAGCCCGACGACCGCCCGCTCGAGAGGCAGGTCCGCGCGGCGGTGGTGCGCCTCCTGGACGAGGGCGTCGGCGGAGACCTCCTCGTGTTCTTGCCCGGCGCGCGCGAGATCCGGCGCGCGATGGAGGCGTGCGAGGGCCCCGCCAAGGCGCACGGCGTCGATCTGGTGCCGCTCCACGGAGACCTGCCCGCCGACGCGCAGGATCGCGCGGTGCGGCCGGGGCCGCGCCCCAAGGTGATCTTCTCGACGAACGTGGCCGAGACCTCGCTCACCATCGACGGCGTGGTCGCGGTGATCGACTCCGGGCTCGCGCGCGTGGCCCGGCACTCACCCTGGACGGGGATGCAGAGCCTGCTCACCGCCCCGATCAGCCGGGCCTCGGCGGCGCAGCGCGCGGGCCGCGCCGGGCGGACGCGCGCGGGCATCTGCGTGCGCCTCTACACGTCGCGCGAGCACGACGCGCGGCCGCTCCGCGACGCGCCGGAGGTGCAGCGCGCCGACCTGGCCGAGGCCGCGCTCGGGCTGCTGGCGGCGGGAGAGGACCCGCGCGCGTTCCCGTGGTTCGAGACCCCTCCAGAGGCCGCGCTCGACGCCGCGATGAGCCTGCTCGAGAAGCTGGGCGCGGCGGAGGAGGGCGCGATCACGCGGCTCGGCGAGCATCTGGTCGCGCTGCCCGCCCACCCGCGCGTGGCGCGGATCGCGATCGAGGCGAAGCGACGCGGGTTCGAGGAGGCGGGCGCCGCGCTGGCCGCGCTGGTGGCGGAGCGCGAGATCCGGCTCGCGTCGCGCACGCGCTTCGGCCACGGCTCGGGGCCCCGCGACGACGAAGTGGGCGCGTCGGATCTCCTCGCGCGCCTGGACGAGCTCGAGGCGGTCGGGCCGCGCCCGTCCCACGGGAGCCTGCGCCACGCGGGGCTGGACGGGCGGGCCGTGCGCACGGTGATCGAGGCCAAGCGTCAGCTCGAGCGCGCGCTGCGCCGACGCGACGTCGAGGTCGAGCCGGGCTTCGACGAGGAGGAGGCGCTGCTCGTCGCCACGCTCGCCGGCTTCCCCGACCGCGTGGCGCGGCGCCGGAAGGAGGGCGGCCGGGAGCTCGCGCTCGCGGGCGGCGGCGCGACCCTCGACGAGGCGAGCGTGGTGAAGGACGCCGCGCTGATGGTTGCGGTCGAGGCCCAGGAGCACGCGGGCCGCACCTTCGTCCGGCAGGCGAGCGCAGTCTCGCTCGAGCACCTGATGGAGCTCTTCCTCGATCGCCTCGAGGACCACGTGGGGGCGCGCTTCGACCCCAAGCTCGAGCGGATCTTCGGCGTGCGGGAGCTGACCTTCGACGGCCTGGTGGTCGAGCGGGGCGACGCGGAGATCGACGACGCGACCGCGGCCCAGGCCCTCGCGACGGCGGCGCTCCAGAAGGGCGTCGGTCGCTTCTGCGACGCGGACGCGCTCGAGGCGCTCACGCTGCGGCTCCGCTTCGCGCGCGAGCACGACGAGCGGCTGCCGACGATCGACGACGCGTGGCTCGAGGCGCTGCTCGTGAAGCTCTGCGCCGGGCGTCGCTCCTTCGCGGAGCTGCGGGACGCGGGGCTCCTCGACTGGATCCGGGCGGAGCTCACGCCGCACCGCGCGCGCCTCGACGCGCTGGCCCCCGAGCACGTGGCCATCCCCGGTCGCGCGCGCGTCCCGGTCACCTACGAGGTCGACCGCCCGCCGTGGATCGCCTCACGCTTGCAAGACTTCTTCTCGGCTGCGGAGGGCCCGAAGGTCGCCGACGGACGGCAGCCGCTCGTCCTGCACCTGCTCGCCCCCAACCGCCGCGCGGTCCAGGTGACGACCGATCTCGCGGGCTTCTGGGAGCGACACTACCCGGAGATCCAGCGGGAGCTCCGGCGACGCTATCCGAGGCACGCCTGGCCCGACGACCCGCTCAGCGCGCCGCCCTCACGACCCGGGCGGGGCCGCGGGCGACGGTAGCGCCGAGCGCTGCTCCGGGACCTCGCGCGCCGCGTCCTCGGCCGCCTCCTCGATGATCTCCTCCTCGGCCTGGTTCTGGTACGCCTCGCGGATCCAGCTCGGGAGGTCGTCCATGTCGGGCGAGGTCGAGTAGAGATCGACGGAGATGTCGGACGGCGTCGGGTCCTCGTTCGGCCGCAGAGACGGGTCGGGCTCGTCGTCAATGGAGCTGCCCGTCACCGCCTGATAGCCGTCCATCGCGAGCTGCGTGGCGGCGCCGGTCACGCCGCTCAGGTACACGCTGATCTCGTGCACGGTGACCGAGGTGGGCACGTACGCGCTCACGTTCGCGTCCACGGGCCGCAGCCCGGTGCCGAAGCCGTGCGTGTACCCGACGCCGAGGCCGAAGTCGTAGCGGTCGGTCTGCACGCCGACGCCGACCGTGCCGCCGACGCGGTGCACGCGGTCCGGCGTGTAGACCTCGGTGCGATCTTCGTGCGGGCTCATGCCGGAGAGCTCGACGAAGGAGCCCACGCGGAGCGGGATCTCGCGAGAGAACCAGATCTCCCCACCCAGCGCGGCGTCGAACGAGACGTCGGAGGCGTACTCGCCCGCGTAATAGGTCGCGGCCGGTCGGTCGCCGTCGCGCGGCACCGGGCGGCCGATGGGCAGCACCGGATCGTTCTCGCTCCCGTAGGAGCCCGTGATCCCGATGTCGGCCGCGATCGCGAAGCTCGTGTCGAGGCGGAGGTAGGTGCCCAGGCGCGCCTGCCACGGCACCGGAGCGTCGCTGCGGACCTCCTGATTGTCGTCGCGGAAGAAGTCGCCGCCCCCTTGCTCGTTCACGCTGACCGACTGGAAGAGCGCGCGGCCCCCGCCGCCGATCTGCACGCCCGGGGTCTGCAGCGTGAGGCCGATCTGCGCCCAGGACGTCGGCCGCCAGGAGGCCCCGAAGCGCAGCAGCAGGTGCGAGGCGCTGTTGTCGATGATGACGTCTCGTGACGTGAGCGCGCTCCCCGGCCCGCCGAGCATGCCGCCCCCGGGCGACGTCGCCTGCGTCCAGGACTCGCGGTACTCCTGGTCGTAGAGCGAGAGCGCCGCGGTGACGCCGAGCGAGAAGCTCGGGTCGACGCGCAGCGCGTACGAGGCGTAAAACCAGCGCGTCTCCTGGTCGTCGACGACCTCGAGCGTGCTCAGCGCGCCGCGCGCCGCGTCCGCCTCGTCGTCGAGCAGCTCCCGGTCGAGGAAGTGGCGGGTCAACATGCCCGCCGCGAGCGCGTGCTGGCGCACGTCGCTCGCGTCACGGTCACCGAACTTCAGGACCGCGCCCACGAAGACCGGCACCGACAGCAGCGCGCTGTCGTTCAGGTCGTCGAAGCCCACCACCGAGACGTAGCCGTCGTGCAGTGTGTAGGATCGAAAGGTACGTAGCGAGAGGCTCGCCCCCGCCGCGGTCCCGGGCGTGTCGGCGAGGCCGGCGGGGTTGTAGTACGCGGCGGAGGGGCCCGCGGCGGAGCCCACCACCGCGCCGCCCAGCCCGAACGCGCGCTCGGAGAGCATCGGCTCGCGCTGGCCTCGCTGCGCCTCCGCGGGCAGCGCGCTCAGCAGCGAGCACAGGAACACGAGGAGCACGAGTCGGGGGGAGGGCACCACCGAGCCCCTCGCAATCCTGACGCCACAGGGGAGATCGCCACGGTGTGCGCGTCTTCCCCCCGATCGTGACGTCACACGTAGGACACACGTGGCGAAGCGCCACGGGGGCTCGGCCCTCTCAGTCGGCGGTCATCGAGAGGCGGAGCGTGGCGCCCGGGCGGACGACGGCGTGAGGCAGCCGGAGGTCCTCGAGCGGCGCGCCGTCGAGCTCCGCCGTGGCCACGATCGGCGCGCGCTCGCTCGCCTCCGCGGCCTCGATGACGAACGTCCCGCCGTCGATGGTCAGCTCCGCCCGGGTCACGCGCGGCGAGCCGAGGAGGTAGTCGTCGCCGCCCGCGAAGGGGAAGAACCCGAGCCCGGAGAACACGTACCAGGCGCTCATGGTGCCGCCGTCGTCGTTGCCGGGCAGCCCCGTGGGGCCGTCCCCGTAGAACGCGTCCGCCACCCAGCGCACCCAGCGCGCGCTCTCCGCCGGCTCGCCCACCGCGGTGAAGAGATAGGCGGCGTGCATGTCCGGCTCGTTGCCGTGCCAGTACCACTCGGGCGGCGTGAAGTTGCGGCGCTCGCGCGCGGACTGCTCGAAGAAGTTGCGCAGCGTGGCCAGGAACGGCTCACGCCCTCCGAGCTGCTCGACCAGCCCGGGGACGTCGTGCGGCACGAGCCAGAGATACTGCCGCGCGTTCCCCTCGCTGTAGAACTCCTGCCATCGGTCCTCGCGGAACTCGCTCACGAACGAGCCGTCCTCGTGGCGGCCGACGAACATGCCCCGCTCGGGATCGAAGGTGTTGCGCCAGCTGCCCGCGCGCTCGCGGAAGCGAACGGCGTCGGCGTCTTCCGAGAGCGCCTCGGCCAGGTGCGCGAGCGCGCCGTCGGCGTAGGCGAACTCCATCGTCTTGCTCGTGCTCCAGCCGCCCGTCTCCACCGGGACGTAGCCCAGCCGGTCGTAGACCTCCGCGTGCCCTCGGCCGCCGAACGCGGGCGACGCCTCTCCGAACGCGCCGCGGCGCATCGCGTCGTAGGCCGCGCGCAGGTCGAAGTCGGTCAGCCCCTTGCGCCACGAGTCCGCCATCACGATCGCGGCCGGCTCCCCGAGCATGCCGCCCGTGTAGCCGTGGCCGAGCGGCCAGCGCGGCATCGCGCCGCCGTCGACCGCCATCGCGGTGAGGCTGCGCAGGAAGTCGAGCTGGATCTCCGGGTAGAGCAGCGTCAACAATGGATGCAGGGTGCGGTACGTGTCCCAGAGCGAGAAGTCGGTGTAGTAGGTGAAGCCATCCGCCGTGTGGATGGCGTCGTCCAGCCCGCGGTAGCGCCCGTCGACGTCCGTCGCGAGGGTCGGCATCAACAGCGAGTGGTAGAGCGCGGTGTAGAAGCGGCGGAAGAAGCCCGGGTCGCGCCCCTCGATGCGCACGCGCCCGAGCAGCGTCTCCCACGCCGCCTCGGTCTCCGTCCGCGCGGTCTCGAAGTCGGTCAGCTCCGCGTCGAGGTTCGCGCGCGCGCCCTCCAGATCGACGAAGCTCATCGCGACCGCCACCTCGACCGCCTCGGCGTCGGCGCCGAAGCGCACCCAGGCGCCGCTCTGCGCGCCGATGGCCTCGGCCACGCCCTCGCGCCGCGCCTCGCCCTCCCAGGTGCCGAAGCCCTCGAAGGCGCGGTCGAAGCGCGCCACGAAGTACATGCGCACGCCCCCGAAGCGACCGGAGTAGCCGCCGTCGACGCGCGCCATGCCGTACACCTCCCTCGCGTCGGGATCGACGGTGACCGAGCCGTCGACCACCTCGACGTCGTTGGCGAGGTGGTGTCCCACGTCGACGAGCACCGCCTGCGGTCCGTCGCCGAAGGTGTAGCGATGCAGCGCCACGCGCTCGGTCGCGGTCAGCTCCGCCCGGATCTCGCCGCGCTCGAGGGTGACCGCGTAGTAGCCGGGCGAGGCCTCCTCGTCGGACTTCCGGGTCATCGCGCCTTCCTGCGTGACGAACGCGTCCTCCATCTCCGGCACCGGGAGGAGCGCGACGTGGCCGTAGTCGGCGATGCCCGTGCCGTGCATCCGGGTCTGGGAGAAGCCGGTGATGAAGTCGTCGTCGAAGGCGTAGCCCGCGCAGTGCGTGAAGACGGGGGCGCCGCCCGGCTCCATCGTGTCGGGGCTGGGGCGCACCATGCCGAAGGGCCGCTGCGGGCCCGGGAACGCGCTGCCGAGGTCGTTGTAGCCGGAGCCGCCCGTGCCGAGGAACGGGTCGACGTACTGGACGAGCGGCGGCGCGGCGGGCGCGCTGGGGGGCGGGGGCCCCGCGTCCACGCGGCCCGCGTCGGCGCCGCCATCTCGATCGACCCCGGCGTCCGCGTCGGGAGAGGGGCCACAGCCGTGGAGCGCCGAGCCGATCAGGGCCGAGCCGAGCAGGTAGACGAGCGAGCGCATCCGACCACAGTACACCCTCTCCGGTGGGCCTGGCAGCGTGCGGGGCGTGAACGCAGGTTGGCGGACGGCCCCCGATCCAGCGCCTCCGCCCGAGGAATCGCGATGGCACCGATCCTGTAGGACGCGCCCTCGGGGGAGGCACCCCGGCCGGCGCGCGTAAGCGGAGCGCGCGGCTTGCGCCAGCGGGCGCGGAGACGAAACAATGGAGCGGGCTCCGGCCCGTGGTCCTCGGGAGGGACGAGATGAAGATGCTTCGATGGTCGGCGCCTTTGGCCGCGGCGCTCGCGCTGCTCGGTTTCGGTGCCGACGCGCACGCCCAGAGCGTGACGGTGCAGGGACAGGTTCAGTACCAGCCCTATGGGCAACAGCAGCAGCAGGGGTACGGTCAGCCGCCGCCTGGCTATGGACAGCAGCAACCGTACGCGCAGCCCTACGCGCAGCCGCAGTACCAGCAGCCGGTCTATCAGCAGCCGCAGGTCCGCTACGTGGAGCGATCGAGCACCATCAAGGGCCTCTGGATCCCGGGCATCATCGTCTTCGGCGTGAGCTACGGCCTCTCGGCCTCGTTCGGGCAGCTCGGCTGGCGCTCCGAGTACAACACCTGGATGTGGGTCCCGCTCATCGGGCCGTGGGGCGCGCTGACCTACGCGACCAACGAAGACGAGACGGCGGGCGCGGTGCTCGGCGGCGTCCTCCAGACGGCGGGGCTGACGATGTTCATCCTGGGCCTGAGCCTCCAGCGCACCGTGCGCGTCGCGGTCTACGCGCTGGACGAGCACGACGAGCGCTCGCCGACGCTGGCGTTCGAGGCGCTGCCGACCGTGGGCGGCGCGCAGCTGGGCGTGACGCTCTCCCACTTCTGAGTCTGCTCGAGAGGACCGCGCCGCGTGGAGACACGCCTGCGCTCAGGGGAGGGGCGACACTTCGTCCCCTCCAGCGGAGGGCGCCGACCAGCGCATCGGGATCGTCGCCTCGAAGCTGCGTGGGGTGAGCACCGGATCGTGTCGTACGCTCCGGAGCTCGCCCTCCATGCAGCGCACGACGGCCTCGAAAGGCGCCCCCTCCGGCAGCCCGACGCCGGTCAGCGCGAAGCTCCCGTCGCCCTGCAGCGTGGCCCGCACGACGAGCTCCGCGCGCTCCCCGCTCCCCTGACCCGGCACGCACTGGAGCAGCCGGCCCCGCTCGCGCTGGAGGCGCTGCGCCAGCGCCGCCTCGCTCGGCGGCGGGCCCGGCATGCGCACCACGAAGGCGTGCTCGATCTTGCGCCGCGTGCGGCCCGCGAAGGGGCGCATGACCGGCTGGATCCGGGTGCGGAGGGAGCTCTGGATGCAGACCTCGAGCCCCCGGCTGCGCGGCCTGGGGGTCGCGCCGCGCCGCGCCGCGGCCTCGGGCACCTCCATCGTCCAGCGCCCGTTGGGGTAGAGCCAGACCCGCACCCGCAGCCGCCGCCGACGCGGCCCCTCGCGCGGGGCGAACCGGACGGCGCAGGTCTGCACCTCGGCTTGCATGGCGCGGAGCGCCTGACGCACCTCGCGCACCGGCGCGCGCCCGGGAGGCAGCGTGGGCGGCGGAGAGCTGTGCTGAACGGGACCTTGCTCGAACGGCTGGATGAGCCCGCTCGCGGGCGCCGCGGGGCTCAGCGCGAGGAGCGCCGAGGCGAGCGAGAGCAGCGCGATCCCGAGGTGACGCACCGCCCCACCGTAGCAAAGCCGAGTGCTACGGACGATCGCGCGCCCGGTGTCGTGCTGCTCAGCTGGCGACGACCTCGAGGAAGCGCTCGCCGTACGCCTCCACGCGGGCCGGGCCCATGCCCGGGACGGCGAGCAAGGCCTGCGCGTCGACCGGCTTCGCGGCCGCGATCTCCATGAGCGTGCGATCATGGCAGACCACGTACGCCGGCACGCCCTGCTCCTTGGCCAGCTCGAGGCGCGCCTCGCGCAGCTTCTCGAAGAGCGCGCCGTCCATCCCGGGCGGCGGCTCGCGCTTGGCCTTGCTGCTCGCGCTCCGGGCCTTCTTCTTGCCGCCCAGCCCCGCGTCCTCCGGCGGGGTGAGCACGCGCGCGGGGGCCTCGCCCTTCATCACCGCGACGCCCGCCTTCGTCAGCATGAGCATCGGGTACTGGGTCGGCGTGATGTCGAGCAGCCCCGCGGTGATCAGCCGGCGCAGCAGCGCCTGGATCCACGGGACAGGATGGTCCGACAACAGGCCGTGCGTGCTCAGGCGGTCGAGGCCCCAGCGCGTGAGCTGCTTGTCGCTCGCGCCGTGGAGCATCTTGGCCACCCCCGTCATGCCGACCTTCTGCTTGGTCCGGGCCACGCCGCTGAGCGCCTTGCGCACGATGAGCGTGTCGGCCTCGCTGATGGTGCGCTCTTCGCCGCCCTCGCGCTCGAGCCGCTCGCACACGTCGCAGTGGCCGCAGCCGCCGAGCAGCTCCTGCTCGTCGCCGAAGTAGCGGAGGATGAAGTCGTGTCGGCAGCTGCCCGCCTCGACGTAGCGGAGCAGATCGCGGAAGAGCCCCCACTGCTGATCGATCCGCTCCTGCGGCGGTCGGTGTCCGTCTCGTCCCCCCAGCTCGAGCAGCCGACGGCGGAGGCCGATGTCCGCCGCGCCGGTGATGAGGAGCCCATGCGCCGGCTGGCCGTCCCGCCCCGCGCGCCCGACCTCCTGGTAGTAGGCCTCGATCGAGCCCGGCGCCTGGAAGTGCACCACGGTGCGGATGTCCGGCCGGTCGATGCCCATGCCGAAGGCGTTCGTCGCGACGACCACGTCCAGCTCTCGGCCCGCGAAGGCGTGGCTGACCCGCGCCCGCTCGTCGGCGTCGAGCCCAGCGTGGTAGGCGCCGGTCCGGTAGCCCTCTCCCTGCACGAGCAGGGCGATGTCGTCGGTCTTCTTGCGCGTGCCCGCGTAGACGATCGCGGCGCCGGCCGGCTGGCTCGGAGCGCCGAGCGCCTCCTTCAGCGTGGAGACCACGATGCGCTTGCGGGCCGAGGCGCCGTCCGCCTCCACCGCCGCGAGGTGCAGGTTCGGCCGCGCGAAGCCGCGCAAGATCTGTCGGGTGTTCTCGCCGAGCCCGAGCTTCTCGACGATCTCGTCCCGCACCACGGGGGTCGCGGTGGCCGTGCACGCGAGCACCCGCTTGGGGTTCAGCGCGCGCAGCACCTCCCCGAGCCGCAGGTAGTCGGGCCGGAAGTCGTGACCCCACTGCGAGATGCAGTGCGCCTCGTCGATCGCGAGCAGCGGCGGCTCGAGCGCGCGCAGGCCGTCGATGACCCCAGGGTGCGCGAGCCGCTCCGGCGCGAAGTAGACCAGCTCGTAGTCGCCGGCGCGCAGCCGCGCGAGCCGCTCGCGCTTCTCTCCCGCGGGGAGGTTGGAGGCCACGTAGGTCGCGGCGATGCCGCGCTCGTTGAGGGCGCGGACCTGGTCCTCCATGAGCGCGATCAGCGGCGAGACGACGATGGTGGTCCCAGGGAGCACCGTGGCCGGGAACTGATAGCAGAGGGACTTGCCCCCACCGGTCGGCGCGATCGCGAGCACGCGGCCGCTCCCCTCGAGCAGCTCGTCGATGGCCTCGCGCTGCCAGGGCCGAAAGCTGGGTAGGCCGAAGCGCTCCTGCAGGGTCTCTTCGAGTGATTTGCTCCGCATCGATCGCGCCGCACTGTACATGGGACCAGTCCTCCCCTCACGTGAAAGGACACATCGCCCCGGGTTCGGCTCGGTTTCGCGCATACGTGCGCGTGGGGAGATCCCCGTACCCCCTGCTTTTTGCATATCGCGTATGCTTCGGCCCCATCGGAGGTGGCATGTCGAGAGGTTCCACGTTCGTCCTCGCTTCGCTCCTGGCTCTGCTGGTCTGGTCGGCCGCGCCGACGGAGGCGGAGGCCCAGGGTTACTTCGGCGTCGGCGTCGGCCCCGCGCTCCGGATCGACGACTGGCCCAACCAGGTCCACATCGAAGCCGAGCTCGGCTACTACTTCAGCGGCCGCGCGAACGGGTTCTTCATCGCCTTCGCGCCCACGCAGTCCTGGGGCCAGGATTTCTGGGTCCTCCGCTTCCCGTTCCGGCTCGGCGGCATGATCAACATCGTGCGCCAGCGCGACTTCACGTTTCAGCTCGGCCCGACCGGCACGATCGGGTTCGCGGCCAGCGACCACTTCGACAACGGGCGCGACCCGGACCCGTGGTTCCACCTGAGCATCGCGTTCATGCTGAGGTTCCTGGTCGCGAACGAGCGCATCGCCTTCTACATCAAGCCCGCCGAGCTCGAGTTCGCCATCGGCGACACGGGCCGCACCTACTTCGGCAACGAAGCGGTCCGGTACATCCTCACCGGCGGCGCGCAATTCTACTTCTGACCGTGTCGCGCGCCTTCACGGTCCTCGCGCTCGTCGCCGCCGCGGTCGTCCCCACGCCCGCCGCGGCGCAGTGCGCGTGCCCGGCCGAAGACGCGCTCGTCGTCGGTCACCGAGGCGACGGCACGGGCGCGGGTGAGAACACCGTGCCCGCCGCGGAGCGCGCCTTCGCGGCCGGCGCCGACATGATCGAGGTCGACGTCCAGCTCAGCGCGGACGGCGCGGTGGTGCTCATGCACGACGCGACGGTCGATCGCACGACCGACGGCGCGGGCTGCGTGGGCGCCCTGACGTTCGAGGAGCTGTCTGCGCTCGACGCGGGCGGGGCGCCGGTCCCGACCCTGTCCGAGCTCTTCGCCGCCACCGACGGCGGCGTCAACGTCGAGGTCAAGCTGCACGACACCGACGGCTGCCCGGCGCAGGATCTCGACGCGCTCGCCGACGCGGTCGTCGCGGCCATCGAGGCCGACGCGGGCGCCCGACCGATCGTGGTGAGCAGCTTCGAGCTCGGCGTCCTGCAGCGCATCCGAGCCACGGCTCCGACGGTCCGCATCGCCTTGCTCTCCACCACGCCCGACGCCATCGACGTCGCGGCGAGCGAGGGCTTCGAGCAGGTGAATCTGCTCGCGGCGGTCGTCAGCGCGCGGACCATGCGCCAGGTCCGGGCGGCCGAGCTGGACGTGCACGTCTGGACGATCGACGGCGACGACACGGTGCGCGACTTCCTCGGGCGCGGCGTCGACGGGGTGATCACCGACACGGTCCCGGCCGCGGTCGCGGCCCGCGCGGCCTTCTGCGAGGCGTACGTGTGCCCGGTGGCTGACGCGGGCACGCCATCCCCGGACGACGCCGGCGTGTCGCCCGACGCGGGCGGCGGATGCTCCGTCGGGCGGTCCAGGGCTGCGCCGTGGCTCGCGCTGATCTTGCTGTTTCCGTGGCTTCGGCGCCGCCTTGGGTATCCTGGGGACAGATGTCCCAGCGAATCCTGATCACCGGCGTCACCGGCTTCGTCGGCGCGCCGCTCGCGGCCCGGCTCCATGAGACCGGGCACACGCTCGTCGGGCTCTCGCGCAACGCCGTCAAAGCGCGCGCCAAGGTCCCCTCGCTCGAGTGCGCGCACGACTGGGACGGCGCCCGCGGCGGCGTCTCGGATGACGCGCTCGACGGCGTCGACGCCGTCATACACCTCGCGGGTGAGCCCGTGGCGGGGCGCTGGACCCCGGAGAAGAGACACAAGATCGAGTCGAGCCGGGTCGAGGGCACCCGCCGCATCGTCGACGCGATCGAGCGCGCCGACCCGCGGCCCCGCACGCTGATCTGCGCGAGCGCCATCGGCTACTACGGGGACCGTGGCGAGGAGACCCTCACCGAGTCGAGCGAGCCGGGCGACGACTTCCTCGCGCGGGTCTGCAAGGGCTGGGAGGCCGAGGCGCGTCGCGCCGGCGCGCTCGGCGTCCGGGTGGTGCGCCTGCGCATCGGGCTCGTGATGGGCGATGGCGGCGGCGCGCTCGACGCGATGCTCCCCCTCTTCAAGGCCGGGCTCGGCGGACGCCTGGGCGACGGTCAGCAGTGGTGGCCGTGGATCCACCGGGACGACGTGGTGGGGCTGGTCGTGCATGCCCTCGAGACGCAGACCATGCAGGGCGTCTACAACGCCGTCGCCCCCGAGCCCGTGCGGCAGGGCGAGTTCGCCAAGACCCTCGCCGAGGTGCTCCACCGACCCGCGGTGGTGCCCGCGCCCGCGTTCGCGATCAAGACCGTGCTCGGCGGCTTCGCCGATGAGCTGCTCGCGTCGCGCCGCGTCGTGCCCGAGCGGACCCTCGAGTCCGGCTTCGCCTACCGCCACACCTCGCTCGAAGAGGCGCTGCGCGAGGCGACCTGAAGTCAGCCCTCGAAGAGGGAGCCGATCCCGAGGACCGCGCCGAGGCCGAGCCCGTAGATGATGAAGATCGGCAGCACGATCGACAGGACCGCGAGGCCCAGGCCGACGACGACCACGACGTAGTCGACCCAGGTCGCCTTGGCCTTCGGGTCGTGGCGGTGCTTCTCGATGAGGTCGAGGTTGCGGCGGTTGCTGCGCCAGACGAGGTCGAACGCGTCGCCGATGAACGGGAGCAGGCCGCCGACGGTGTCGACCATGATGTTGACCACCATGCGGAGCAGCACGACGGTCGGCACCTTCTCGCGCAGGGCGAGGAAGAGCAGACCCATGGAGCCGGTCCCGGTGATCGCGTCGCCGGCGCCGGGCAGCACGAAGCCGAGGATCGGGTCGAGGCCGATGCCGATCTTGGTGCCCGGGATGCGGATGGCGTCGTCGAGCCCGCGCACGAAGCGCTCCGCCCAGGGTGAGATCGCGTCGGACGCGGCCTTGCGGAGCTCGGGCGAGACCTTCTCCCCCATCACGCGGTCGACCGCGCGATCGGCGGCGTCCTTGCTGCGGGTCTTCACTGCGTCGTCGGGGGTCATCAGGGCGCTCGTCGTCATTCTACCGCCTCGCCAGCCAGTTGCGGATCAGCGGCCAGACCGTGCGCGTCGCTTCCTTGCCGACCACCAGATCGATGTGGCCGAACGGAAACGTGCGGTAGGTCTTGTCGCGGCTCCGGCTCCTCTCGTAGGCGGGACGCACGGACGCCGGGGGCGCCAGCTTGTCCTCGCTACCAGCCACTACGAGCAGGGGGCGGTCGAGTATTTCAAACGCGGTGGAGTAGTCGATCATGCCGTCGGCGCTCTTGAACGCGTGGTCACGCCCGGCGCGGAGGATGTCGAGGGCCACCGCGATGGTCGAGCGATCGAACGTGCGGTGCAGATACTCCTCGAGCACGTCCGGCTCGACGGTGTCGGGCGCCCAGGCGCGGATGGGGAGCGGGAGGAGCCGCGCGTTCCAGAGCCCCTTTCGGCGATTGAGGTGTCGGCCGACGATGCGCGAGGGGACGGCGGGGTTGTTGTCGAACAGGCCCGTCCAGCGCACCGCCGCCGCCAGCTCGCGCAGCCCGAACAGCACCGCCGAGCCCTGACCGAAGACGTAGGGGGAGCCGAGGCTGACGATGCCGCGCACCTGATCGCGGAGCCGCGTCCCGCCCGCGAAGTAGCTGATCAGCCCGCCCATCGAGTGGCCGACGAGGAACAGGCGGCGCTCGCCGCTCAGCGCGCGCGCCTCCTCGACGAAGTGCGGGAGGTCCTCGCGGATGAAGTCGTCCATCGCGCGCGGGGAGGGCGCCCCGAAGCGCCGCGAGCGACCGTGACCGCGGAGATCGACGTTGAAGACGTCCCAGCCGTCGTCGGCCAGGTAGTTCACGAAGGAGCGCCGGCTCGAGTGCCAGGTGTATCGGTTCTGCGCGTAGCCGTGCACGAGGATCACCGCCCCGCGCGTCTTGGCGGGCGGAGGCAGGCGCTTGCGCACCATCCCCAGCGGGTGCTGGCCGGGCGTCATCACCACCTCCTTGACGAAGGTGCGGCGCTCGGCGCCGTCGATGGCCTGCTCGACGATCTCGGTGCGGAGGATCACCGCTCCCTCCGCGAGGGTCTCTGGGCCGCGTACGCGACCGGCTGCCCCCCCCGAGGCGACGGGTTGTCCAACATCCGCGCGGAGGATAGCACCGTGCGGCCGCTCGCCGTATCATCCAGCCGTGCGCGCCTCTTCCTTCGTCGTCCCTCTCCTCACCGCCCTCCTCGTGGCGCAGACCGCGGCCGCCCAGGCGGCGCCCTCACGGGACCGCGTGCGACAGCTCTTGTCGGGGATCGAGGACGTGCCGAGCGACGCGGACTGGCAGCGGCTCGGCGACGGCGCGCTCCCCGTGCTGATCGATCTCTACGCGGACGGAGACGAGGCGCCGTACGTGCGCTTGCGCGCGGTCGACGCGGTCGCGGCGTTCCCGCGGACCGCCACGCGCACCTTCCTGCTCGCAGTGGCGCAGGCGGAGGGGCAGAGCGATCTCTTCGTGCGGCAGGCGGTGCTCGCGCTCGCGCGCGGCTTCGGTCGCGCCGCGCTCTCGGACCTCCGCCCCTTCCTCGCGCACGACGAGGCCGTGGTCCGCGAGGCCGCCGCGCGGGCGCTCGGGGGCATCGGTGGCGACGAGGCCACGGCGGCGCTGCGAGCCCGACTCGAGGTCGAGCGGGATCGCGTCGTGCGAGAAGCCCTCCAGGGCGGCTTGCGCTGACGACCCACAGGCGGTTAAGAGGGCCAGGATGGATCTCAAGAAGCTACTCACGCAGCAGGGCATGAAGCTCATTCAAGACCCCCGGGTCGCGAAGCTCATGCAGGACGAGCGCGTCATGAAGATGATGATGCAGGCCTTCCAGGCGCGCTCGAAGGCGCAGGAGGGCTTCGACGAGAGCGTCGAGAAGATGGCCAAGCGCCTCGGGCTCGTCACCAAGAACGAGGTCCGTGAGCTCAAGCGCTCGATGCGAAAGCTCGAGACGCAGCTCAAGAAGGCGAAGAAGGAAGCCGCCGAGGCGAAGCGCGCGGCGACCGGCGAGGATTGAGCCGGCCGGGCGGGGGTGGCACCCTGGACGCAGATGGTTGAATCTGCTTCGCCGCTCCCCGTCAGAGGCTCCATGCGAGCTCGCGCCCGTTCCGTTCGCGCCTTCTGCATTCGCGGCCTGGCCGCCCTCGTCGCCGTGGCCCTGATGGGCATCGTGGGCGTCGACGCGGCCGAAGCGCAGCGCCGCGGTCGCCGCCGCGCCCCGCCCACGCCGGCTCAGGTCGAGCAGGCCCGCGAGCTCTTCGTCCAGGGCAGCCAGCACTACCAGGCGGGCCGCCTCGACCAGGCGCTCGAGTCCTTCCTCGCCGCCTGGCGCGCGGTGCCGAGCCCCGAGCTCGCCTACAACGTCGCGCGCACCTACGAGCGCATGGGCGAGGCGCAGCGAGGCATCGAGTTCTACCGGCACTACCTCCGCCGCGCCGCGCCCGACGCCGCCGAGCGGGAGGAGGTCGAGGGGCGCATCCGAGAGCTCGAGGCGATCGCGCAGCGCCAGCGCGACCAGATCATGACGGCGCCGCCCTCGGACGACGCGCTCACCCAGGAGGCGCGCACCTTCTTCGAGCGCGGCGTGGCGATGTTCCGTCGGCGTCAGTACGAGGCGGCGATGGCGGCCTTCACCGCCGCGTACAACTTCGCGCGCCTCCCCGAGGTCATCTACAACCTCGCGGTGACGGCCGAGCGGCTCGAGCGGACGCAGGACGCCATCGACTACTTCCGCGAGTACGCGCGGCTCCTCCCGCGCGAGTCGGCCGAGCGCGCGATCGTCGATCGCCGCGTGCGCGAGCTGCGGGCCCAGCGCTGAGGCGTGGCGACTTGACAGGAGACCTCCGCGGGCGCTAGAAGCCCGTCGGCTGAATCGTCATTCAGCCACTCTCCGGACAGCACGTCCCACCCATCAGGAGGTCCACCGACATGCCCGACCCCAAGACCGACTTCGAGAAGAACCTGCCCGAGAAGATCTCGTCGGATCCCGACAACGCGAAGAGCATCGACGCGGTGTTCCTCTTCAAGATCTCCGGCGACGAAGGCGGCACGTGGACGGTGAACTGCAAGGACGACCCGGGCGTGAAGGAGGGCGAGTCCGGTGACCCGGACTGCACCCTCGAGCTCACCTCCGAGGACTGGCAGACGATCAGCGACAACCCGTCCTCGGCCATGCAGCTCTACTTCCAGGGCAAGCTGAAGGTGTCCGGCGACGCGATGAAGGCGACGAAGCTGCAGCAGCTTCTTGGTTAGGAGGGCCTGAACGCAGGCCCTCCCCCCATTGGGCAAAGCGCCAATGGGGCCCCCCTCCCGACTACGGCGCGTCGCGCGCTCCGCGCGCTCGGTCGCCGACCCCAGCGCGGGGCGCTGGGGCCCCCGCGGCTCGCGCTTTCGCTTCGCGAAAGCTGGCCGGCGTTTCTTGTAGGAGGGCCTGAACGCAGGCCCTCCCCCCATGGGGCGAAGCGCCCATGGGGCCCCCCTCCCGACTACGGCGATTCGCGCGCTCCGCGCGCTCGGTCGCCGACCCCAGCGCGGGGCGCTGGGGCCCCCGCGGCTCGCGCTTTCGCTTCGCGAAAGCTGGCCGCCTTGGCGGGATGGAGGTCGCTGGCGCTTCGCTCGCTGCGCCTCGCTCGCTGCGCCTCGCTCGCTGGCGCTTCGCTCGCTGACGCTTCGCTCGCTGGCGCTTCGCTCGCTGCGCTTCGCTCGCTGGCGCTTCGCTCGCTGCGCCTCGCTCGCTGGCGCTTCGCGCTTCGCTCGCTGGCGCTTCGCTCGCTGCGCCTCGCTCGCTGGCGCTTCGCGCTTCGCTCGCTGGCGCTTCGCTCGCTGCGCCTCGCTCGCTGACGCTTCGCTCGCTGCGCCTCGCTCGCTGACGCTTCGCTCGCGCCGCCCGCGGCTCGCGCTCTCGCTCTGCGGGAGCTGGCCGCCCTGGCGGGATGGAGGCTGTGCTCGCTGGCGCTTGCGCTCCGCCCGCTGCGCTTGGCTCGCTGACGCTTCGCCTCTTTGGCGGCCTCCGCCTCCGCGAACCGCTTCCGCGTCCGCCTCTGCGAACGGCTTCCTACGGCCGCTCTCTGCCACCGCTTCCCGCGACCGCTCCCGCGATCGCTGGTCCGACGCGCATCCGGCCTCGATCCTCGCGGCTGAGAATTCAGCGCGGGATGTGGACCGATCCAGGGGCTGGTCCGGAGCTCGCGTCGATCCCGATCCCGATCCCGATCCCGATCCCGATCCCGATCCCGATCCCGATCCCGATCCCGATCCCGATCCCGATCCCGGTCCCGCGCCCGCTCCCGCGTCCGCTCCGGCGCCCGCTCCCGCTCCCGCTCCCGCGTCCGCTCCCCGCGTCCGCTCCCCGCGTCCGCTCCCCGCGTCCGCTCCCCGCGTCCGCTCCCCGCGTCCGCTCCCCGCGTCCGCTCCCCGCGTCCGCTCCCCGCGTCCGCTCCCCGCGTCCGCTCCCCGCG
>JAVJQK010000095.1 GCA_040218145.1 Sandaracinaceae bacterium
TCCTCGTCTCTCGGGCGGGACGACCCGTCTCTCGGCCCGTGTCTCCTCGAAAATGCTGAAGCATTTCCTCGTCGCCCCGAACCGAGAACCGGGCCGTCGCGCTCCGAGATCCTTCGGGCTCGGTACTTCAACGGCCTGCTACCAGCCGTCCGGGAGCTCAGCGGAACACGCTGAAGTCTCGCCGCACGCGGCTGAGGCGGAGGTGGTCGAGCGCGCCGCCGAGGAAGGGCGCGATCTGTCGGTCCGCGGTGCCAGCCGGGGAGTAGCCGTTGTTGATCCCGACCCACCAGTCGAGCTCCGCGCCCGCTCCGTCGAGCCCCGCCTCGTTGACGCCGGAGCCACACGGGATGAGGCGCTCGCCCGCGTCCGGGTCGAGCACGCGCGCCTCTCCGGCCTCGTCGACCACCGCGCCGTCGAGCCAGGCCTCGAACCCGCCCGGGCCCCAGTTGACCCCCACGTGATGCCAGACGTCGGGCGCGACGCCGACCGCGCTGCACCGGACGTGGCCGCCCGCCTCGTTCTGGATGCGCACGAAGAGGGCCCGGTCGAGCGTGAGCTGCACGCTGAGCTGGCCGGGCGGGCTGGCCCCCTCGTGGTCGCGCGTGATGAGCGCCTTGTCGGCGCCTTCATCCGCGGGGAAGCGGAACCAGAAGTCGAGCGAGCCCTCCGCCAGCGCGTAGCGCGGATCGGCGGGGATCCGGAGCCGCGGGTCGCCCACGTCGGGGAAGCGGAGCCCCTCGCCGCATCGCTCCGCGCCGACGTCGAAGACGAAGTCGGCCGCGCTCGGCGACGGGATCATCGCCGCGCCCGAGACCCGATCGACGAGGCCGCCTTCGTCGAAGTCCCACAGCGCGACCACGTCCGGGTCGGCGACGGTGCAGAGCGGCTCGGCGCCCGGCCGCACGCGGCAGCCCGAGTCCGGATCGCAGTACTCCTCCACCGCGCACTCACCGGGAAAGGCAAAGCAACTCCCACTGACACACGCCGCGCTCGCGCACGCGCCCGGCGCCGCGCAGTCCGCGTCCGCCGTGCACTCCGCCTCGGCGGGGCAGGCGGCGTCCTCCGCCGAGCACTCGGGGTCGACGCAGCGCGCGCCGAGGCAGGCGCCGACCCCGGGATCGTCGCAGGTGACCCCTGCGCAGTCGCGCGTGATCAGCACGGTGACCGCGTTGGCGGCCGAGCGCAGCGACACCACCGTGAGCTGGCGGGCGACCTCCGACCCGTCGGGGCCGAGCACCTCGGTCTCGAGCGTCGCGACGGCGCCGGCCGGGAGGTCCGTCAACTCCGCGACCCGCGCCCCCGTCGCGTACGTGTCCCCGGCCTCCACGCGCGCGCTGTCGGTCGCGACCTCCATGCCGTCGACGAGGAGGCGGGTCCGCACCGTCGTCATCTCGATCTCGGGGACCAGGTCGGTCCGCAGGTCGACCGCCAGGAGCGCGCGGCTGCTGCACGCGGAGAGCAGCGACACGAGGACGTAGCCGATGGCCGCGCTCCGCATACCCGTCGAGCATACGGCATGGCGGCTCGCGAAGCGTCGAGATCACGCCAGGGCGCGGCTCGAGAAGCTCCTGGCGGACGAGGGAGAATCTGGCGCCGTCGTAGCCGACGGCGACCAAGCCCTCGACCTACGCGCAGGAGGTGATGAGGCTGCTCCACTCGTCTAGCGGGCCACCGCACTTCGGGGTAACGTGCGGCCGTGAGTTCTTCCGCCAAGAAGCTGCTAGACGAGGCTCTCACGCTCCCCGAAGCTGACCGGCGACGGCTGGCTGAGGCCTTGTTGGACAGCGTCCCGCGTCGCGACGCGGCCTCTACCCGTCGCGCATGGGTCCAGGAAGCCCGGCGGCGGGCCGAAGCGGACCAGGGAGAGTCTGTCGACCTCGATACCGCGTTCGCGGACTCGAGGGCGCAGCTCCGTTCTTCGAGCTCGCGTTGACGCGGCTGCGGCGCATTCGCCACGAGGCGATGATCGAGATCGCCGACGCCGCCCAGTGGTACGAGGAACAGCGCCCTGGCCTGGGTGCCGAGCTACTGGACGAGCTGGAGAGCACGATCCGGGAGGCTCTCGAGCACCTGAAAACCAGCGCTGAACAGGGCGGGGCTGCTCGATCCGCCTCGATCGGTCCGTCGCCAGCTCGCGCCTCGACTCGGTGTCTCTGCTACGCTTCGGCCATGTCCGCGCAGATCACGATGGAGGAGCTTGAAGCCGCCATGGCCGCGGCGGTCGATGAGGACGGGAACGACATTCGCCTCGCCGCTGCCGTCGCGCGCATGACCCCCGAGCAGCGCCGCCAGTCTGACGAGAACATCCGCAAGTGGGCGACCGCCTTCGAGGCCGGGCGACGCAAGCTCCGCGATGCTTCCGACGACGTTCCGGCCTGACGCAATTCTCGAGTGCCTCCTCGATAATGAGGTCCGCTTCATCGTCATCGGGGGCCTCGCGGCCTTCGCGCAGGGCGCAGGCTGGCCAACGCAGGATGCGGACATCGTCGTCGACTGCGCCGAAGGTAATCTGCGGCGCCTCCTGATCGCCCTCAGCGAGCTGGAAGCCGAGTACGACACACTGCACCGCCCGCCTATCTGCCCCAACTGGAAGCTGCTCTCGGGCTCGACGGGCCCGCAGCTGTTTCGAACGAAGTATGGGCGCCTCGATGTTCTCAAGGAGCCGGACGGCGAGACGTATGGGAGCCTCTCCGAGGACGCCGTGGCGGCCGAGTTGCACGGCTCGATCGTCAGATGCGCAAGTATCGATGCGCTGCTTCGCATGAAGCGGTCCGCCAACCGGCCAAAGGACCGTGCCGGAATCGATGCCCTGCTGAAGCGGCGGGAGGCGCAGGGCGACGACTCCGAGAAGTCCAGAACGGGACTGACACGCCAAAGCACCAGCCGCCGCGCGACGGCGACCCGAGGGCCGCTCCGCGCGCCGAGGGGGCCCCAGCCGAGCCTTCGGACGAACCCGGTCACAGGTTGGGTTCCGCGCGGCTCGATGACGGTTCGAGCCGCGCATAGCTGCGTCCGTCTTGCGGGCTGCCCGGGCGAATCCGCTGCCTGTGTTCGTGTCTGCGGCATGCGGTCGCCATGAGCGGAGCGCCGTCGGCGTCGCCACCACCGACCATCTCAGCACCGCCGCGAGGGAGCACCCGGGACGAAAGGAGCGCGCGGGCCCCTGAGGGTCGAGATCGCATCTCAGGAGCCGCAGGCGGAGCGCCGACGCACGGCCAGCCTGGAGCCCCCTCCCGGCCGGCGTCCGCCACCCCTTCGCCCGCCACCCCCGCCGATCGGCGGCTGTAAGTGCGCGAGATCACATACTGGATGATCCGGAACGGGGCTTGCGGAGTCCGCCGGCGTGCCCGTCAGCGCCGAGAGAGGGAAGTCGTGAGCCCGCCGTCGATCCACGCGGCGGCGACGTACGGGGTGACCGTGCGGTGCGCGTTCCGGAAGCTCTTCCTGACGCCGTTCGCGCCGGAGCTGCACGAGGGGATCTTGTACGCGCTGGCGGCGGCGCAGCGGAAGACGGGTGCGCTGCTGCATCAGATCACGATCGAGCCGAACCACATGCACGACACGGTGACGACGACGAAGGCGAACCTGCCTGACTTCAAGCGTCTGTTCCACGGTGAGGTGTCGAAGTTCGTGAAGGTGTTCTTGAAAGAGCACGGGTTCGAGGCGCCGGAGCGCGTCTTCGGGGACGGGCGGAGCCATCACATGCGGCTCGTGAACTCCGCTGCGCAGCTGGTCTACCTGCACTACTCGGACACGCAGGTGGTGAAAGACGGCCTGACGCGGACGGTGGAGGAGTATCCGGGGTTCGTGAGCGATCCGGCGATGATGAAGGGGACGGTGATCCGCGTCGCGCGCCCGGCGCTGTACTTCGACCCGCGCACGACGGAGGCGATCGAAGAGCTGCGCTTCTCGATGCCGCCGCTGCTGCAGCGGGAGCTGGGCTCGGACCGAGTGGTGGAGCACCTCGAGCGCGCTCGACGAGACGCGGAGCGGGCGCACGCGAAGGAGCGGAAGTGGCCCGTACTCGGAGCGGAGCGGCTGATGAAGCAGCACCCGTGGGCAGAGCCGGCGTCTCCGCGGAAGCGGAACCCGGGGCCGATCCCGAGCTTCCGCGTGATCGACGACGACGAGCTGGAGGAGCACTGCGCGAAGGAGACCGAGTTCTTTCGGGACGCGCACGAGAAGGCGCGCAAGGCTCGGGCCAGGGGAGACTACGAGGTAGAATTCCCCGCCGGTACCTATTTGATGAAGGTGCAGCACGGCGCGAACGTAGCGTCGCCGGACAACGAGTCCGTGCTCGCTGCGGACGAGCTCTTCGAGGCGCCGCGATCGCGGCTCTCATCGGACGCGCTGCGCGCGCTGAGCGAGAAGCTCCGGGGCTACGCGGCGACGGTGGACCCGGAGCAGCGGGCCGACGCGCTCGGCGCGCGCATCCTGGCGGGCGACTCGCTATCGGTGACGCGCAAGCAATCGCCGCGAGTGCAGACCGGCGGGGACGAGACGACGAAGCGGCTGGTCACGCTGCGTGGCACGCGGAAGGCGTCCGCCCGCACGGACTCACCGCCGAGGCCCGAGCCGCCGCGTGACGACCCGAGCGCCTCAGCCCGCGACGAACGCGACCCGGGCGAA
>JAVJQK010000096.1 GCA_040218145.1 Sandaracinaceae bacterium
CGCGTGCGCTTCCGCTGCCGCGGCCGCTTCCGCTCCCGCTTCCGCTGCCGCTCCCGCTCCCGCTTCCGCGTGCGCTTCCGCTCCCGCTCCCGCGTGCGCTCCCGCTCCCGCTCCCGCGTGCGCTCCCGCTCCCGCTCCCGCTCCCGCTCCCGCTCCCGCTCCCGCTCCCGCTCCCGCTCCCGCGTGCGCTCCCGCTCCCGCTCCCGCGTGCGCTCCCGCTCTCGCTCCCGCCGCTCCCGCTCCCGCCGCTCCCGCTCCCGCCTCCGCTCGCCTTCCGCCTCCGCTCCGCCTGAGCTCGAACTTCGCCCGGGGCGGGCTTGCCTCCCTGCTCAGTCGTAGCGCTTCGGGGTGTCGGCGCCGACGGCGGCCATGGCCTGGAACACGGCCATGTGGCGCATGATCTTCAGCTTCGATCCCTCGACGCGATAGTCCGGCGAGGCGATCGCGCGGGCCACGCTGACCTCGCCCTTGTCGAGCTTGACCCAGAGATCGTACGGGGCGCTGCTGCGGGCGAAGGCGCCCTCGAGCGGCTCCTCGCGGATGGCTGGCGAGGGCGACGGGCCTTCGCGTCGCTCCATCGAGACGGCGCCCTTCTCGATGCGGTAGGTGACCGAGACGTCCTTGCCCTCCGGCGTGTCGAAGCAGCGGAACACCACGGCGTCGTCCAGCTTCTTGGCCGCCTTCTGGAACCGGTCGTCTCGGTTCAGCGCGTCGACGTAGCGTTCGTTGTAGGGCTCGGACCAGAAGAGCTCGCTCATGTTTCCTCCGGGATGGGTCGGGCGGCGCCGAACGGGTGGACCACGGGCGCCCCCTCACGCGCGAGGCGCTCGCGCGCCGCCTCGAACACGGCCCGGTAGCGATAGAAGGGCACCCGCGGGAAGAGGTGATGCACCAGGTGCAGGTTCTGACCCAGAAGCGGCGCGTCGAGCAAGCGGACGTCCACGGCGCGCGTGTCGTGGAAGCGCTCGCGGCGCTGATGCGGGTGGTGTGGCAGCCAGTCGAAGAAGAAGGCGAGCACCGCCGCGGCCACGATCGCCGGGCCGACCCAGAGCGCGAGCACCTCGAGCCAGAGCCCCGAGAGCGAGAGCCCGCCCGCCAGCAGCGCGAACGCCGCGAGCCCGATGAGCATGGACGCCCGCTCGCGCCGCGCCGCCTTCGAACGCGATGCCGAGCCCACGAGGAACGCCTCGTAGTAGCGAGGGAGGGTCAGCAGGCAGCGGAGCGGCGCCGCCCACGCCGGGCCGGCCACGAAGTAGTCCGGGTCCTTCTCCGGGTGGTTCGTGTAGCTGTGGTGCCGGAGGTGCAGCACGCGGAACGCGGGGTAGGGCGCGAAGAGGGTCACGCTCGCGATCCAGCCGCTGAGCTCTCCGGCCCACTTCAGCTCTCGCCGGCTCCCGTGCACGTTCCCGTGGCTGGCCTCGTGCATCACGGTGAACGCGAGATAGGCGGCCAGGGTCGCGGCCAGGCTCCCCAGCCAGAGCGGCATCACGCCGAGCAGCACGCCGCCCCACGCGCCGGCCACGAGCGCGATCACGGCCAGCAAGAGCAGCAGCGTCGGCCACGCGAAGGCGCCGACGTGGGCGCGCCAGATCGCGTCGTCACGCATGCATCACCTCGTCCCAGGAGAGGCCGGCCCCTCCGACCGCGCCGGCCAGCGCGCCGGTCAGGAGCGCGAGCATCGCGTCCGCGTCGACCTCGGGCTGCGACAGCCACTCGAGGCAGGCGTGCTCCGCGAAGCACACCCAGCCGTAGATCGCGAGCGCCAGCGTCGGCGTGGGCTTCGCCCGCATGCGGCTCGTCACGCGGCTCACGGTGGTCCGGCGCAGGCGCTCCACGATCTCCGCGACCTGCGGATCGACGCCGAGCCCGCCCTGGACGAGCACGCGGTAGACGTCGCCGTGGTCCGCCACCCAGCGCAGGTAGCGCTCGAGCGCGCGCTGGAGCGCGTCGACGAACGCCATGTCGCTCTCGGGCTCGGTGAGGATCGAGACCTGCCCCGCGATCGCCTCCACCGTCGCGACGTAGAAGCCGCGCCGGCCGCCGAAGTAGTTGTAGAGCAGCCCCTTCGAGACCCCGGCCCGCGCCGCGATCTGGTCCATGGTGAACGCGTCCGCGGGGTGCTCCGCGAAGAAGCCCTGGCCGAAGGCGAGCAGCTCCTCGCGGCGCTCTTCGGGGCTGAGTCGGCGTCTCATGCCGAGAGCCTGGATCGTTGCTGACGATTCGTCAATGACGATTCGTCAGTAGGGTGAGGCCCCGATCGGCGCCTACCTGAGACGTCGTGGAGCGGACAGCCCAACCCGCGCGCGGCTTCGGCGCGCTCGCCATCACCCTGCTCGTGCTCAGCATCACGGTGCAGGTCGGCGCGTTCCTGTTTCAGCGGATCGCGGGGCTCCGAACCGCGACCGGCTCCGCGGTCAGCACGTGGGGCGACCCCTACTTCTTCGGCAGCGTCGCCTTCCTCGCGGTGAACGGCCTCGTCTGGCCCTTCGTGCTGCGGCGCATCCCGCTCAGCCGCGCCTACCCCTTCACCGCGTTCATCCCTCCGCTCAACCTCGTCGCCGCGGCGTTCGTGCTCGGCGAGCCGGTGGGCGGCCTCCACGTGCTCGGCATGGCGCTGGTGGCGGTGGGCGTCTGGATCCTCGCCGGGAGAGAGCGATGAGCGCGCTCGGGCTCGCCCACGTCTACGTGCTCGGCGCGGTCGCGATGACCGGCGTGGGTCAGGTCCTGGTCAAGCAGGCGAGCACCCGGGCCGAGACCGGCCTGCGCATCTTCACCAGCTGGCGGCTGGTGCTCGGCTACACGTTCCTCTTCGGGATGACGCTCCTGACCCAGCTCGCCCTGCACGACATGACCCTTCGCGAGCTGAGCGTCTGGATCACGCTCACCTATCCGCTGACGATCGGGCTCAGCGCCCTCTGGCTCGAGGAGCGCGTGGGCCTGCGGGAGCTGCTCGGCCTCGGCGTGCTCGTCGTGGGCCTGGTCGTCTTCTCGCTCGCTTGATGGCTGGACATCTCGTGCCCGCGGCGGACACGCGGTGTCGGTCGATGACGACCGAGCCGGATCGGCGAGCCCCTCCTCTCGCTGGCCTGCGTCTTGCCAAGCCTGCGCTCACCAAGGAGGGAATGACATGACCGCTCGCGAGAAGATCGAAAACCTGACGCTGCTCTGGGTCCTCTACTGCCTCGGCGGCTCCGCGCTGACGTTCTTCACGGGCGGGTTCGGGCTGATCAACCTCGTCGTGACGCTCATCGGCGCCGCGGTGGGCGTCGGCGTCACCGTGCTCATCGGGCACGCCCTGGTGGGCCGCAACGGCTTCGTCCGAATGGTCGTGTCGGCCCTGGCCGCCATCTCCGCCGTGGCCGGCGTATTCGGCATCGCCAAGCTCGGGCTGGCCTTCTTCGCGACCTGGTCACTCGGTCTGCTCGTCCCGATCGTCGTCACCGGCGCGGCCACGGCGATGAACGTGCACTCGCTCCGCGTGCTCTTCTCCAGCTCGGTCCGCCGCTACTTCCGTTAGAGAGTTGATCCCCGCGGGCACGGGCACGGGCACGGGCAAGGGCACGGGAGCAGGCTGCTGACAGCAGCCTGCTGGCTACGCCTGCGCGGTGGAGCTCGGCACGTAGTCCGCGTCGTAGATGTCGAGCTCTTTCTTGAGCGTGGCCGGCATCCAGTCGTCGTCCTCGCGCGGCGCGGAGAGCACGAGCGGGTTGCCCTCGTAGTCGAGGCGCTTGCCCGGCCAGACGTACGCTTCGAACGCGTACTTCAGCAGGCTCGTGCGATCGAGGTTGGGGTGGATGTGGGGCGCCAGCTCCTTCGCGTGCGCCTCGGGGAGCAGGCTCCAGTGCAGGCCGGGGCGCATGTGGTGCATCCCGTGGAAGCCGTTGTTGAAGGTGAACCAGTTGATCAGCGCGCCCTTGAAGTTGCGGCTGTGGTTGAACTCGTGGCTCCCGTCGCAGCCGTCGTGCTGGACGAAGTTGATGCCCATGATGCCCCACGCCGCGTACTGATGCGGGATGAGCACGAAGACCACGAACTTGATCGGGTCGAGCACGAGCAGGACCACGAGGAACGCCACGTAGACCACCAGCTCGACCAGGAACTGCCGATACCACTTCGGGTTCTTGGTCTTCATGGCCTTCACGAAGCGGGCGTTGTCCTTGAAGATAGGCGGGCCCACCACGAACATGAAGAGGAGCTGGTTCAGCAGGTTCCAGCGGAAGCGCATCTTGTCGGTGCGCATCCGGTCCTTGGTCTGCTGCGTGTACTTGTGGTGGCTGAGGTTGTGCCCGGGCACGAACATGCTGACCGGGTGGCCGTAGGTCAGGCTCAGCGCGACCTGGAAGACGCTGTTGAGCCCGCGGCTCTTGAAGACCGGGCAGTGCACCGTGTTGTGGGTGATCACGGCGCAGAAGAACGACAGCAGGCTGAGGACGCCCGCGAAGCCCACCCAGGCGTACCAGGGCATGTCCACGGTGTAGACGACACCGATGAGCACGAAGTAGGTCAGGACGAACGCAATCGAGCGTAGGTCGGCGGTGTGACGCAGCATCTCGAGCCTCTCACCCAGGAAAATCGGCCGCGCGGCCGGGGCCCAATATTGAACGCGCAGCCCGGCCTGTCCACCGCCCGGGCTGCGCGGACTCTCACTCGACTCCGAGGAGGGTGGAGCCGATCAGCACGCCGCCCGCCACGTACGTCCCCGTGTCCGAGTCGGGCAGGATGTCGTAGGTGTGCGCGTGGCGATACGGGACGTGGGCGATCTCGACGATGTCCACCCCGTCGATCGCGTCCCCCGGCGCGAGCGCGTCGAAGCGCCGCCCGTCGGCCGTGGGGTGACCGCCGCTGATCTCGAGCACGCGCCCGGTCGCGAGGGTCACCTGCACCACCGCGTGATCCTGGACGCGCGTGCGGCGCGCGACGCGGATGGGGCGCGGCTGGAGCCGGCCCTGGTGCAGCGACAGCACGAGGTCGCCCTCCGCGAGGGTCGCGATCGGCCGCTCGCCCTTCGGCGTGTCGATCGGCGTGTCCGGCGACGCGCAGATCGCGCCCCACGCGCAAGCGAAGTCGCGCGGCGTGCAGATCCCCATTCGCCCGGTCCCGGGGCCGCCCATCGGCCGGTTGCACAGGGGCCGGCTCGCGTCGGTGCAGTCGGCGTCCGTGCTGCACGCGGTGGTGCAGAGGCAACGCTCGAGCGGCCCCCCGGCCGGACAGCAGAGGCACATCGTGCCCGCGCCGTCACAGCGTCCGCGCGTCATGCCCTCGCAGAGGGGCCCTGCGTCGGCGGGCGGTCCTGCGTCGGTGGGCCCTGCGTCGACGAGCCCTGCGTCGCTGGACCCTGCGTCGCTGGACCCTGCGTCGTCGCCTGATCCCGCGTCGTCGCCCGATCCCGCGTCGTCGCCCGACCCCGCGTCACGGCCGACGGTGGCGTCCATCCCGCCTCCGTCGCCGCGCGCGCCCGCGTCGCCCACGTCGTTCGACTCCCCGCAGCCGATCGCGGCGAGCGCCATCAAGAAGACCCCGTACCGATAACAAGCCATGCGCTTCCCTCCCACCGACAGCCTGGAGGAAGAACCACGGGCTCGTCCATCTCTCGGCCCGCGCGCGAGACCGCTGGGTAGGATGCCCATGCGTCGCTTCTCGATCTCGTGCTCGTTCTCGGCCTGTCGGGTCTCGGCGAAGCCGACCGTGAGCGCATCCGGCGCACGATCGAGCGCGTCTACGGGCAGATCTCCGACCCGCGCCTCCGACACTCGGTCCTCGGCGCTGTCCAGCGCACGCACGACCCTCGATACGTGTCGTTCTCGAGCGCCATCGCGTTGGACCCCGACGCCGACCTGGCGCTCCGGTCGTCCGCGCTCGCGGCGGCCACCGCGCTCGCGACCGGCGCGGACGCCGAGCGCTTGCTGCGGGTCATGGAGCGCGAGACCGAGCTGCGCGAGCCGCTCGCCGAGCAGCGCGCGGCGCTCGAGGCGACCGTGCGCTGCGATCGCGACGACGCGTGCTGGCGCGCCCTCCTCTACGCGGATGACCCTCGCGTCGCGCGCAAGGCGGCCCAGATGCTCGCGCAGATCGGCGTGCGTGAGGCGCCAGCGATGCAGGCGCTCCTCGCCCAGCTGCCGCATCCGGACGTCACGGTGCGCTTGGCCGTGTTGGAGGCGATCGATCGACTGTGTCCGAACGGCTGCGAGGCGGCGATCGACGCGATCGATGCGCTGGGCGACGCCGAGGAGGGGCGATCCTCGTGGAACGGGATCCGGGCTGGAGCGATGGCCGTTCGGGGGCGCCAGCGTTTGCGCCTCCAGGAACGCGAGGAATCCGAGAGGGGGCTCTGATCGGGGGACCTCCGGTGGTATCTTCGCCAGCCTCGGAGGGGCGATGGCCGAACGCGTGATGCAATTGGAGTCTCAGTCGTCGGAGCTGAGCCCGGACGAAGTCGAGCTGACCGGCGTCGACGGCGTCGAGACGCTCAGCGGGCTCTACCGCTACTCGCTCCGCTTCGTGACCATCGGCGAGATGGGTCTCAGCCCGGAGGCGCAGCAAGACATCTTGCGAAATCCCTGTCGCGTCCGCTTCGGGACCACCGACGACGAGCACGAGGTGTTCGGGGTGCTCGCCAACCTTCGCATGCACAGCGTGAGCGTCGCGCGGGACATCCGCTTCAGCGCGGAGCTCGTGCCGAGGCTGTGGCGCGCCACGCTGACGCGCCGGAGCCGCGTCTTCCAGGACCTGGACGTCCCCGGCATCCTGCGGGCCGTGCTGACCGAGCACGGGCTCGAGGAGGGCGCGGGGTTCGAGATGCGGCTCGACGCGAGCTACCCGGTCAGCGAGTACACCGTCCAGTACCAGGAGTCCGACTTCGACTTCATCAGCCGGCTGATGGAGCACCACGGGATCTTCTACTTCTTCCGTCAGAACCCGGACGGCGAGCTGATGGTCATCGGAGACGCGAACCGCGCCTTCGACAAGATCGCGGACGAGCCGATCGAGTACGCGCGCGACGGCGCGCCGCCCGGCATGGCCGCCGGCGTCCACCGGCTCGAGCGCGTCGTGCAGCCGCGGCCGGCGGGGGTCGTGCTCCGTGACTACAACTGGCGCACGCCCGACGTGCAGCTGCAGGTGGACGCGCCCGTCGATCAGGTGACCGGCGTCGGCTTCGTCAACGCCTACGGCGACCACTTCAAGACGGCGGGCGAGGGCTCGGCGTTGGCGCAGGTGAGGGCGGAGGAGCTCCTCGTCGATCAGGAGCGCTACGAGCTGCGCACCTCGATCCCGCAGCTCGCCCCGGGTCACCGCCTCGAGCTGGCGAGCCACCCCCTCGGGGAGATGGACCAGGAGTACGTGGTGACGCGCGTCCGCCGCTCCACGGGGCAGAACGAAGAGGGGCGCGAGGACGGCGCCGAGTGGCAGGAGGTCGAGGCCATCCCGCACCGCGTGGCCTTCCGGCCCGCGCGGGTGACCGAGAGGCCGCGCATCCTCGGGCTCATGCACGGCCACGTCGACGGCGAGGTCCCCGGGACCGCGGCGCCCATCGACGAGCTGGGCCGCTACAAGATCCTGCTCCCCTTCGATCTCGTCGGGCAGCCAGGGGGCAAGGCGTCTCGCTGGGTGCGTTTGGCGCAGCCGGCGAGCGGCGCGGGCTTCGGCATCCACTTCCCGCTGCACATCGGCGTCGAGGTCGTCGTCTCCCACCTGGACGGAGATCCGGACCGGCCGGTCATCGTCGCCTCTCCGCCCAACACCAAGACCATCACCCCGGTGACGAGCAACAACGCCACGCAGAGCAAGATCCGCACGCAGACCGGTATCAGGATCACGTTCGACGACGACGTGGTCTGATCCATGGAGCTGTTGAAGGACACGCCGCTCGAGGTCGGCTGGCTGACGTGGTCTCCCAACCCGGGGCGCACGGCGCTCACGGTGGCCGTCAAGGCGACCTTCGATCTCGCGGAGTCGGGCGAGGCGACGCTCGCCGAGGCGCAGCGCTTCGTGACGGGGGACGAGCACCACGAGGACGACGTCGAGCGCAGCCTGCGCTGGGCGTCGGATCTGGCGCCGCTGAAGCCGCGAGGCGAGTGCTGGGTCGTCGGAGGCTTCCACGCCCCGCACGGGCTCCCGGTCACGACCTCGATGGTCGCCTTCCAGATCGGGCCGGTGGGCAAGCGGCTGGCCGTGGCCGGCGATCGCGTGTGGCGCGCGACCGGCCCGTCCGAGCCGTCCGAGATCACCACCATGCCGCTCAGCTGGGAGCGCGCGTTCGGCGGGCCCGGGCTCGCGGCCAACCCGGTCGGGCGAGGGCTCGCGGGCGCGCTGGTGCCCAACGTCGAGGATCCCGAGGCGCTCGTGCAGAGCTCCGGGCAGCGCCCGGTCCCGGCGGGCTGCGGCCCCCTGCCGCGCACGTGGAAGGCGCGGGCGCGCTGGGCCGGCACCTACGACGCGCGCTGGTTGGCCGAGCGCTACCCCGGCTTCGCGGAGGATCTCGACTATCGGTACTTCCTCGCCGCCCCGGAAGATCAGCAGATCGAGGGCTTCTGGCGCGGGGACGAGACGATCCGCCTGCGCCACCTGCACCCCGCGCACCCCAACGTCGACGCCAAGCTCCCGGGCTTGCGGGCGCAGGCCTTCCTGGTCCGAGGCGGCGCGCTGACCGACGTCGGGCTTCGCCTGGACACGATCGCGATCGACGCCGACGCCGGACAAGCGGTGGCGATTTGGCGCGGGCTGACGGATCTGCCGAGCGCGGGGCTGGACGCGGTCGACCACCTCTTCGTGGTGCACCAGGAGGCGGGCGACCGTCACGGGCTGGCCGAGTACGGGGCCTGGTATCAGGAGGCGCTCGCGGCCGAGAGCGCGCCCGACCCGGAGGAGGTGGACGAGGAGCCGCCGTCCGCGGTGACGGCGCCCGCTGCCGCCCCCGAGGCCGAGCAGCCCTTCGTCGACGCCGACGCCCCCGGCGCGAAGTGGGCGCACCTCGACCAGGCGATGACGGTGCGCGGAGACGACACGGCGCTCTCGGCCGCGGTGGCGGCGGAGCTCGAGAAGCGGCGGGCCGAGGAGAAGGCCAAGGCCTTCCGGCCGGTGTTCGAGGACGCGCTCCAGCTCGAGCCCACGGACGAGCCGGCCGAGACGCTGTCTCCCGAGGAGGCGCTCGCGCTCGAGATGGAGCAGGCGCTCGGCGATGTCCTGACGGAGGAGGTGAACGAGGCTCTCGCGCGCCTCCGCGAGGCCGTCCGTGAGGGCGCGAGCTGCGCGGGGTGGGACCTGGCCGGCGCGAACCTGGCGGGCGCGAGCCTGGAGGGGCTCGACCTCACCGAGGCGATCTTCGCGGGCGCGAACTTCAGCGGCGCGTTCTTCCGCGGCTGCACCTTCGACGGCGCCAGCCTCACCGAGTGCGAGCTGTCGGACGCCGTCTTCGAGGGGTGCACCTTCATCGGCGCCGACTTCTCGCCCTGTCGCGCACAGCGCGTCCGCTTCGAGCGCTGCAAGCTGGACGGCGCGAGCGCGGTCGAGAGCTTCTTCCGCTCGGCGCGGTTCGCGGAGTCTTCCCTGGTCGGCACCGATCTGGCGGGCTCGGATCTCGGCGAGTCGACCTTCGAGAAGTGCAACCTCGACGAGGTGGACGTCACGGCGGGCACCCTCGAGCAGGCGAAGCTCATCGGCTGCACCTTGATCGACGCGTGGCTCGAGGGCGTGCGCGCCGACCGCGCGGTCTTCGACCGGTGCGACTGCACGCTCCTGCGCGCGTCGGAGGAGGCGTCGTTCGAGGGCGCGTCCTTCAAGCAGTCGCGCCTCGACGGAGCGCGCTTCTCGACGTCCAAGCTGCGCGCGGCCGACTTCTCGCTGGCGAGCCTCGCGCGGGCCGACTTCAGCGGGGCGATGCTCGCGCAGGCGCGGATCATGGGCGCGAGCCTCCGGAACGCGAGCTTCGACGGCGCGGTGCTGGTGCAGGCCTCCTTGATGAAGAGCGATCTCTTCCAGGCGCGCCTCGAGGGGGCCAACCTGAAGTACGCCGACCTGCGCGGCTGCAACCTCTACCAGGCCGAGCTCCACCTCGCGGAGCTGGAGGGAGCGCGCCTCGACCTGGCCGACATCACGGGGACACGGATCGCGTGAAGACGATCGACACCCTGGAGGCGCTGCGCGCGGCGCTCGGAGACGCGCGGCGACGGGGCGGCGAGCTCTCCCTCGTTCGGGTCGTGGGCCTGGAGCTCGTCGAGGCGGACCTCTCCGGGCTCCGGCTGCGGCACGTCGCCTTCACGCGCTGCCAGCTCCCGGGCGCCGACCTCTCGCGCAGCCTCCTCGAGGAGGTGGTCTTCGAGCGCTGCGTGCTGCCGGGCGCGCGCTTCGACGGCGCGCGGGCGGGCGACGTGCTCCGCTTCGACGAGGACTGCAACCTGCAGGCGGCGAGCTTCCGCGACGCGCGCTTCGATGGCGCGATCTTCCGCGGCGCCAAGCTGAAGGGCGTCGTCTTCGAGGGCGCCTCCGTGCGGGCGAGCGACCTGAGCGGCGCCGATCTGTCGGGCGCGACCATGGGCGGCGTGGACCTCACCGGGGCCTCGCTCGAGCGCGTGCGCGCGCCCTCGGCCGAGCTCTCCGACGCCATCCTGGAGGACGCGGACCTGCGGGGCGGGGTCTTCGACGGGTCGACCCTGGCGCGTGCGCGCCTCCGCGGCGCGCGGCTCGACGGCGCGAGCCTGCTCGGCGTCAGCCTCGCGGACGCGGACCTCGAGGGCGTCCGGCTCGATGGCCTGGTGGGCTTCCCGGCCGATCTGTCCCGGACCCGGCTCGTCGGCGTGAGCCTCGCCGGCCTCGCGCTCGAGGCGATCGACCTCACGGGCGCAGACCTTCGCCGCGCGGATCTCTCCGGCGCGCGCTTGTCGAAGGCGCAGCTCGCCGGGGCCACGCTGAGCGCCGCGTCCTTCGAGGGCGCGGACCTGCGCGGGGCGGACCTGACGGGCGCCGACCTGACCGAGGCCCGGCTCGCCCGCGCGAAGCTCGGCGGGGCGACGCTGGTCGACCTGGTCGCGCCGGACTCGAGCTGGGAAGAGGCGGAGCTGCGTGCGGTGGACGCGCGTGGGGCCGACCTCTCCCGCGCGAAGCTCTTCCGGGCGGATCTCACCGAGGCCCGGCTCGACGACGCCGTCCTCACGGAGGCGAGCCTCTCCGGTTGCGTGCTCCAGCGCGCGAGCCTGAAGCGCGCCCTGCTGTTCGCGGCCGACGTGACGGAGGTCGACGCGCGCGGGGCCGACCTCGCGGCGGTGGACGCCACCGCGGCGCGGCTCGAGCGCGCGCAGCTCCCCGAAGCCAACCTGGCCGGGGCCGTGCTGCGCAGCGCGATCCTGGACGGCGCCGACCTGGCCCGCGCCGACTTGTCTGGCGCCGATCTCGGACACGCGAGCTTCGGAGGGACCGCGCTCGATCGCGCCGACCTGTCAGGCGCGGATCTGGATGGCTGCGCGCTGTCGGCCGCCTCGCTCGCGGGGGCGGTGTTCGAGCGCGCGAGCATGGTCGGCTGCGATCTCAGCGGCGCGCGGCTGCGCGGCGTGAACCTGCGCGAGGTGGATCTCAGCGGCGCCGTCCTCACGGGCGCGGTGCTGAGCGAGTGTGACGGCGAGATGATGAAGCTCGTCGGGGCGCAGCTCGGCGAGGCGAGCTTCATGAAGTCACGCCTCCGCACGGCCGACTTCAGCGGGGCGGCCATGCGCCGCGCCGACCTCCGGGGCGCCGACCTCTTCGGCGCGCATTTCCTCGGCGCGACCGCGCCCGAGGCGCGCTTCGGTCTCGCCCGCGCGGACCGCGCGCTGTTCAGCGAGGCGGACCTGCGCGGCGCCTCCTTCGCCGAGACGAGCCTGCGCTTCGCGCTCCTCGATCACGCGAACGTCGAGCACGCCGACTTCACCGGCTGCAACCTGACCCAGGCCATCCTCCACATGGCGCGCGCCGACGGCGCGGTGTGGACGGACGCCGACACCACCCTCGCGGAGTACACCGACGCCGCGAGAGCCAAGGCCGAAGCCTTCCGACCGAGGTGAGACGATGCACCCGAACGAGCTCCCCCATCTCCCCGGCTTCACGGGCCTCACGACCGCCAAGGTCGAGACGGTCGACGGCGCCGCCATCTCGGTGAGCGGTCCCGCCTTCGGCCGCTCGAGCGCGCGCCTCGCGGTGTCCGGCTACGACCCGGCGCCCGGCGACGGCGTGCTCGTCACGCGGGCGGACGACGGAGTGCTCTACGTGCTCGGGGTGGTCCGCGCCCTGCGCGCGGCCCCCGTGCTGCGGGCCTCGGACGGGACGGTCGCCGCGCTCGAGCGCGACGGCGCCGAAGAGGTCTTGCGTGTCCGCGACGCCGACGGCCACGTGCTCGTCGAGCACCGCCCGTCCGAGGGCCGCTGCGTGGTGCGCGCGTCGGGAGACCTCGCGTTCCACGCGGGTGGAGACCTCGACCTCGACGCAGATGGCGCAGTGAACATCCGCGCGGGGACCGATCTGCGGCTCGAGGGCCGCGGGGACGTGCGGCTGAGCGCCCACGACCACGACGGGGACGAGGCGAGCGCGCTCGACATGCGGGGCGGGCGCACCGCGCTGCGCACCCGGCGGCTCGCCGCGAAGCTGGAGCGCGCGGACGTGCAGCTCGACGAGTCCAACCTCGTCGTGGGGACGCTCCGGACCGTGGCGCGGCACGTCACGCAGAAGGTCGAGCGGATCGAGACCACCGCCGAGCGGCTCGTCGAGCGGACCCGGGAGTCGTGGCGCGAGACGGAGGGGCTGAGCCAGACGCGCGCCGGGCGCCTCCGGCTCGTTGCGCGCGGAGCCCTCGCGGCCATCGGCGAGACGGCGCTCCTGAAGGCCGAAGAGGGCGTGAAGATCAAGGGCGAGAAGATCTACCTGGCTTGAGGAAGACGCATGGACGACGACAACATCTTCGACCGAGAGCAGCGCTTCGAGATCTTCGTTCCGTCGCCGAAGGCGCGGATCAACATGGGCAAGCCCAACCTCACGTCGGATGACGAGGGGCCGTTCGGGTACACGGGGCTGTCGCTGCAGTCGGACGTGCACCTCTTCATCGACGCGAACAAGCACACGCTCTTCCAGACCGGCCAGAACTACTGCGGGCAGGTCGGCGGCAAGTGGCTGCAGTACTCCAACGCCGACATGATCATGTCCTCGACGGCGAGCGTGAACCTGTCGGCCGACAAGAAGATCGTCATCGCGTCCGGCGCCGGACAGGGGCAGATCACGGCCAAGGACCACGGCACCTTCCCGCGCATGGTCAGCTACAACGCGCTGGAGCTGCACTACCGGGTCGACCGGATCCAGACCGGCCTGTACGAGTTCTTCCACGGGCGGCGCAAGCACGACGAGCGCTCGGCGCTGGCGAAGTTCGGCGGGGTCGACGACCCGTACTTCGACCGTGACGGCAAGGCCAAGACCGAGACCGCGATCGACGCGAAGACCAAGGGCGGCTTCCTCGAGATGAGCAGCGCGTCGCTGCGCGAGCTGGTCCCGCCCACGGCGGGCAAGGAGCGAGCCACCCAGGACTTCGGCAAGGATATCCACGCCGACGGCGACCCGGTGGAGTGGCTCGACGCGCCGTTCCTCAAGAAGGTGGCGGGCAAGCCCGATCTCGACGCGCTGAAGTACGGCTTCTCCGGCTACTTCCAGCGCTTCGACCCCTACGGCTTGATCAACGCCGACGCGCTCCCGAGCCTGATCCCGAAGGGCATCGCCAACTTCCGGAACCTCATGGCCCGCATGCGGCGCTTCGCGGACGTGACGCTGAAGTACGCGATGCTGCTCACCGACAACTTCCTGGTCAAGCGCGTGACCGCGCTGATGGGCGCCATGGACAACCTCCTGAAGGCGACCTGGCACGCCTATCACTTCACGGAGATCTTCGGCTTCTGGGGCAACCCCGCCAACCGCATGGACACCGCCCTCGTCGACGAGCGCGCGTCGGGCTGGGACGCGCGCCTCGGCAACAAGCCGATGGCGGACAAAACCCCCGGCGCGACCACGATCACCGGCGCCGCGCAGGCCGAGATCACGACCGGGAACGGCCCCTGGGACGTCAGCACCCAACCGGCCGACTTCTGGGAGATCACCGTGGCGACGGAGAGCCCGGCGCGGAGCCAGTCGTTCACGCTCCAGAGCCTCCACGAGCTGGCCACCGCTCCGGGACCCGCCGTGCTGGCGCTCACGGTCGCGGAGAGCGCCAAGCTGCTGCCCAAGCTCCGCGCCACGCTGACCGGCGCGGCGCTCCCGACCGGGGTCACCACCGCCGTCATCGAGGCGTGGATCGGCGAGGTGCTGGGCGTGGCCGTGTCCTCGGGCGACGCGGACCTCCCCGACGGCCTCGTCGCCACGCCCCCCGTCGCGGTGACGCGCGCCTATGTCGACGACCCCGTGGCCTTCGTCGCCGCGACCAAGCAAGTCGCGGGGCACGAGCTGACGCTCTCGGACTACGTGACGATCGCGCGCGTGGAGCAGTCCCATGACGTCGTGTTCAGCGTGGCCGGGGCGAGCGTGCCGGTGACGCTGGCCAGCGCGACCGTGGCCCCCAACGCGTCGGCCGAGAGCCTCGCCAGCCTGGTGCGGTCTGTCATCGAGAGCGCGGTGGGCACGGGAGGCGTGGTCACGCCGCTGGCCTCGGCGGCCTTCGAGCTCCGTACTCACGGCGTGGGTTCGAGCCAGACCATCTCGATCACCAGCGGGGACGCCGCCGTGCTCACCGCGCTGGGGCTGACGGCCACCTCTGCCGCCGCGGGCGAGGACGGCGCGTCGGGCGCCACCTACACGGCGACGGGGCTGACCGCGGCGGAGCTCGCCGGGCTGCTGGGCAGCGTGGAGGGGCTCGAAGCGTCGACCGCCTCGGCGGCCGTGAAGCTGAAGTCCGCGCACACCGCGACGGTGGCCGAGCGGGCGCACGTCGAGGCCAGCGGCACGCTCGCGGACCTCCTGTTCGGCGCCAATCCCAAGAGCGACACCCGCACCGCGACCGAGACCACCGGCGCCTCGAGCGCCGCGAGCGGCGAGGACAACTACAAGCAGCTGATCTCCTGGAACCACGAGCTCCAGAAGCTGCCCGAGGACACCCGCAACCTCACGCGGCCCATCACCAACGCGGTGCAGGACGTCGTCGCGACGATGGGCGCGCTCGAGGCGGCGCTCGAGAGCGTGGTCGACGTGCTCCCCGCGTCGGCGACCAAGGGCCTACCGCAGCCGAAGGAGACGATCGGGCTCATCGCGCAGGACGGGATCTCGCTGGGCACCCAGGACCGGATCGTCGGCGCGGGCGGCAAGGGCGTCGTCTTCATCGCCGACGGCGGAACGGGCACCGAGGACCACGCCAAGTTCACCGCGGTGATCGAGAACCCCGTCAACGTCGCGCTCGCGTTCGATCCGATCGACCGCAAGTGGAGCGAGATGTCCAAGGCGCCCGACGACCCCGACGAGAACAAGCCCCCGTCGCTGGGCTTCCGGGTCTACAGCGACAGCGTGGCCGATCTCTACGGGACGTACTCGGCGCAGCTCCTCGCGCTCGGGCGCGGCAAGCTCTCCACGAAGACCGTCGACGCACAAGATTACGCGGGCGTGGGCACCGCGCGCGTGATGGGCTCCCACGCGGTCGAGATCGCGGGCTACCGTCGCGTCGTGATCGACGCCCGGAACGCCGGCACCAAGGACACCAACGGCGGTCGCGTCGACGTGCTCGGACAGACGATCTTCGTGGGCGGCTTCAACAAGGCCAACGTCCTGACCGACTTCGTCTCGGACGCCAACAAGGGGGCCGGCCTCCAGCCGCTGGACATGCACAGCCTCGCCGGCGCCGAGTTCCTCTCGAAGGACGCGCGCCTGAGCCTCTCGAAGAGCGTCAAGAACCTCGGCTGGACGAAGGAGCTGCGTGAGAACCACGCGCCGACCAACTTCGTGCGCATCCACGCGGCCAAGGAGACCACCACCGTGGTGGGCGGCTTCATGCTGCACGTGGCCCACGACACCGGCTTCTCCCTCGGCACGCGGAAGGCGGACGTGGAGCCGGGGAACAACGTGCTCGACGAGACCAAGTCCCACCTGACGGTGGGCGCGGACTTCCTCGAGCTCCGCTCCAAGCAGGACAAGAGCTTCCTCCGCCTCGAGGAGAAGTCGGCCAAGCTGCAGTTCGCGGACGACGCCGGCCCCAAGGTCGTGCTCGCCAAGAGCGCGGCCCGGGTCGACTTCGACAAGACCAACACGTACCTCAAGCTCGACCGCTCGCGAGCGCTGCTCAAGCACAAGAGCACCGTGGTGTCGCTCAAGGCCGACGGGTGCAAGATCGAGGGCAGCGCCCTCACGTTCAAGGGTCAACAGGTCAAGATCGGATGACAGAGGAGACGCAGGCCCAGCCGCTCAATCCCTACGACGAGGTCCCCTACGGAGGGCAGACCGTGCCGCTCGCGCATCCGGAGCGGCTCGCGCTGGCGGCGATGAAGCGCGGGCTCTCGCCGGCCCCGCCCGACCGATGCCGGATCCTCGAGCTCGGCTGCGCCGAGGGCGGCAACGTGATCCCCCTCGCGTTCCATCTCGACCGCTGCGAGCTGGTGGGAGTCGACGGCTCCGCGGTCCAGATCGACAAGGCGACCGAAGCGCGAGATCGACTCGGGCTCGACAACCTCGAGCTCGTGCACGCGGACTTCATGGAGCTGCCCGACGACCTGGGCACCTTCGACTACATCCTCTGCCACGGGGTGTTCTCGTGGGTCGCGGAGGACGTGCGCGCCAAGATCCTCGACCTCTGCGCCAGCCACCTGAGCGAGCACGGCGTCGCTTACATCAGCTACAACTGCGCGCCCGGTTGGGCCATCCGCGCGCAGATGCGCCGGGCGCTGATGGAGCGCGTGAAGGGCGTCTCGGACCCGGAGCAGCGCATCCGCCGCGTCCGCGAGGTGCTCTCCTGGATGGCCGACTCGCCCATCAAGGACACCCCCTGGGGGCGCCTCCTGGCGGAGGAGGCCAAGGGCGTCTGGAGCCATCGCGACGCCTATCTCGTGCACGAATATCTGTCGCCCGAGAACCGCCCCTTCTACTTTCGAGAGGTGACGGAAGCCGCGCGCGCTCACGGCCTGAGGTTCCTCGCCGAGCTGACTCGCGCCACCACCGACCCCCGCCTCGAGGACGCGTTCCGCGCGAGCTTCGGCGCGCACGTCGAGGACCCGGAGGAGGCCGAGGAGCTGGCCGAGCTGTTCCTCTTCCGCGCCTTCCGCTGCTCGCTCTTCGTGCGCGGGGACGCGCCGCTCGGCGGACCCGAAGACGGACCACACCCCGAGCTGATGGATCGTGTCCGCATGACGGGCTCGCTCGCCCCCGAGTCCAAGCGCGTCTCGCTCGAGCCGAAGGTGCACGAGTTCTTCCGCGCCAACGGCGTTCGGATCTCGGCGGACGACGCGGTCCTCAAGGCCGCGCTGGTCGAGATCGGGCGCGCCTGGCCCGCCTCGCTGAGCCTGAGCGAGATCGAGGAGCGCGTGGTGGCCTTGCTCGAGCTGCGCCGGGTCCTCGCGCCCGGCGAGCCCCCGAGCGCGGCGCAGCTCTCCGCGATGCGCGACGACCTGATGGGCCTGACCCGCTACGACGTGCTCGAGCAGCGCCTGCTCGATCCGCCGATCGTCGACCGCGCGGGCGAGACGCCGCGGGTGAGCGCCCTGACCCGCCTCCAGGCCGAAGCCGCGCCGTGGGTGACCACGCCGCACCACCGCGTCGTCCCGCTGGACGCGTTCACGCGGCTCCTGGTGCGCTACCTCGACGGCGCGCGTGGCCGGGCAGAGCTGGCGCAGCGCATGAAGCCGTACGCCGAGTCCGGTGAGGTCAGCCTCACGCTCGAGGACGGCTCCGCGCTCGGACCCGAGGATCTCGACGAGGTGATCCCCAAGCTCGTCGACGCCTCGCTGGACGCCCTCGCGTCGCGCGGCGTGCTCGTCTGAGGTCTAGCAGTCCGTTGAAGAACCTCGCTCCTCGTCTCTCGGGCGGGACGACCCGTCTTTCGGCCCGTGTCTCCTCGAAAATGCTGAAGCATTTCCTCGTCGCCCCGAACCGAGAACCGGGCCGTCGCGCTCCGAGATCCTTCGGGCTCGGTACTTCAACGGCCTGCTAGCAAACACGTCACTCCGCGCTCGAAGGGGTCGCGTCGAGGCTGAACGGCGGCAGACCCAGGGCGGCAGCGACGCGCCCGCCGTGTCGCGTGTTCGAGGACGGCGAACGCGTCGTAGCCGAGCACGCCCGATGGCGGACGCCTGCGACGACCCGCGCCCGGCTCCGCTCGCTTGCCGTTCAGCGTCGGGAGCTCAGGTGGGGAGCATGGACATCGTTCGACTGATAGCCGCCATTCTCCTGCCGCCGCTCGGCGTGTTCATGCAGGTTGGGCTCGGCACTCACTTCTGGATCAACGTGGTGCTCACCCTTCTCGGCTACGTGCCAGGGATCATCCACGCGGTGTGGATCATCCTGCGCAAGTAGCCCCCACGGGGCCCGCATGAGGCCGTCGCAGACGCTGCGGAACGAGACGGCGCCGAGGTCACGGGATCGGTACGCGGACCGGCTCGTGCAGGCTCGTCCCCGAGCCGTAGTACGCCTGCCCCCAACAGTAGACCTCCTCCGTGGCGGCGGTGGCCACGGCGCAGGTGCGCTCGACGTGGGCGCCGGGGAGGAGCGCCGAGGCGAAGGAGGGGCTTTCAGCCCCTTCGATGAGGAGCGACGTGCCCGTAACCGCTGAACGAGCGAGGGCCGTCGTGAATGTGACCAAGTAGTCCTAGCGCGGATCTGGGACCTGGATGCCGACCTCGGCTGCGCCCGCGAGGAGCGCGGCGATGAACGCGCGCGCGTCGCCGTGGCGCGCGTCGGGGGCCTTGGCCAGCGCGACGTCCACCGCGGCCGCGATCCCGGGCGGGACGTCCGGCGCGACCGAGCGGAGGCTGGGCGCGGGACGCGTGACCACGTTGGCGAGCGTCATCGTCGGGTTCGGGCCGTCGAAGGGGAGCTGGCCAGCGAGCATCTGAAAGAGCAGCACGCCGCAAGACCAGATGTCAGCCGCGGGGCCGAGCTCTGCCCCGTGGATCTGCTCGGGCGCCATGTAGTGGGGCGTCCCGAGGATGCTGCCCGCGGCGGTCAGCGGCGTCTCGCCGTCGGCGTAGGCCGTCCGCACCGCGCCGAAGTCGAGGATCTTCGGCACGCGCTGCTCTCGCTCGTCGTGGTGGAGGAAGATGTTCCCGGGCTTCACGTCGCGGTGGACCATGCCCGCGCCGTGCGCCGCGTGCAGCGCGTCGAGCACGGGCAGCAAGATCGAGAGCGCCTCCTCCGCGGGCAGCCGCGGGTCACGCTCCAGCCGCGCGGACAGCTCTTCCCCGTTCAGCAGCTCGAGCGCGATGTACGCAGTGTCCTCCGCCTCGCCCATGTCGAGCACGTCCACCACGTGTCGGTGCCGCAGGGAGGCGGCCGCCTTGGCCTCGCGCAGGAAGCGCTTCGTGACGTTCGGGTTCTGGATGACCAGCGTGCGGAGCAGCACCTTCACCGCCACCGGTCGCTCCGTCCACGTGTGCGTCCCCGCGAAGACCACCGCGAACGCGCCGCGCCCGAGCACGCGCTCCAGCCGATACCGCCCCCCGAGCTCCACCTGGAGGAGCTCGTCCACCCAGTCGTCCAACGAACTTCTCAGCACCCCGTCATGCTCCCACAGAACCCCGCGCCTTGTCGTCGGTGCTGCTCGCCGCGCCGAGCGCCAGCCCGTGGCGGAGGCCGAGGCGGTCGATCGCGGCGTGGTTCCCGTAGAACAGGCGTCGGCGGAAGGTGCGCTCCCGGACGGCGGTCATCAGCACGGGTCCCGCGTGGAAGAGGCGCTCGATGCATCGGCCGCGCAGCCCGCCCAGCGTCGCTGCGCACACGCCGGCGATCACGTTCGCCCAGTAGTGATAGGTGTCCCCGAGCGGGTCGCCCCCACGCGACCACGCCTCGGGGAAGGCCGCGATCGCTCGGCCGGTCGCGCATCTCCAACCGAGCCCGATGGGCCCGCCCAGGGCGCGTGTGTCCCGTCCTCGGGCCAGCTGGCGAATCCCCGCGTGACAGATGGCGAGGGCCTCGAAGGGGCTCGACGCGCTCGACCTCGCGATCGCCAGCTGGTCGCGCCGATCGAGCACCATCCCCCGTCGGGCGGCCTGGGCCACCTCTTCGAGGAAGCGGCTCGTCGCGGGCGGGAACAGCTCTTCGGGCACGGGCTCGACGTGATCGTCGACGAAGGAGACGAGCGAGGCCACGAGGCGGGAGGCGCTGCGGGGCGGGATCGCCGGACCCGTCAGCACCGTCGACAGGGTGGAGGGCGACTCGACCTCTCGCGTCGGCGGACGGTTCGCTTCCACGAGGCTGCGGTAGGCACGCCAATCCGGCATCACCGGCGACGTGGCGACGGAGACCATCGCCACGGCCGCGATCTTGCCGCCCGCTATTGATTGCCGGAGTCGCTCGCCCACAGGACGACATGAGGCGCTTGTTGGAGGGCGCGTGCCAGTGCTTCGTCGAAGCCGCCGCCGAGGCCGACCAGCGCGAGACACTCGACGCCGAACAGCCGCCAGTTGCAGAGCCCGGCGCGCACGGGGTGTTCGAAGGTCATCGGACGGTTGCGCTCGATCCACCAGTGCCCTCCGAACGCGCAGAGGTAGCCGAGCGCGAGCGCGATCACGGTCGGCCAGATCGACAGAGAGACCGCGGACAGCGCGAACCCGGCGAGGCAGATCACCGAGCCCAGGAAGTGGAGCGCGCGCGTGAATCGCTGGCGGTGGTGGAGCAGGTAGTGCGCCCAGAACTCGCCGAAGCTCGCGTCCGCGCGCTCGTCTCTCGTCTCGTCCATGTTCGTAGCGTATCTCACCCACAGCTCTTGCGGGCTCGAACCCACCGAGCGGTCGCGAAGCCTGGGCGGAGGGTCGCCTCGGACGCTCCAGCCGTCGCCACCGACGCGTTTGTCGTCGACGCGGCCGGACGCGCGCGTCACCCTCGGGCATTCATGGACGTGCTCTTCCTCTCGCCGAGCTACCCGCCGGAGATGCAGCAGTTCACGCGCGGGCTCGCGGAGGTGGGCGCGCGGGTGTACGGGGTGGGCGATACGCCGCGGGAGGCGCTCGCGCCGGGCGTGCGCGCGGCGCTCTCGGACTACCTGCACGTGCCGAGCTCGCTCGACGAGGCGGACGTGACGCGGCGGCTCGAGGGCTGGCTCCGCGGGCGCAACGTCGATCGCGTGGAGACGAACTGGGAGCCGATGATCTTGCTCGCGGCGGACCTTCGGGCGCGCTGGGGGCTGCCGGGGATGCGCCGCGACGCGGTGCTGGGGTTCCGGGACAAGGTGCTGATGCGCGAGCGCCTGGCCGCGGCGGGCCTGCGGGTGCCTCGCACCGTCCGGGTGCGCACGCGCGCCGAGGCGTGGGAGGCGGCGGAGACGGTCGGCTTTCCGCTCATCTTCAAGCCCATCGCGGGCGCGGGCTCCGCGGACACGTGGCGCGCCGACTCGCGCGAGGTGTTCGAGGCGGTGCTCTCGCGCACGGCGCACGTCCCGGAGGCGAGCGTGGAGGAGCTCGTGGAGGGGGACGAGCTGACCTACGAGACGATCTGCGTCGACGGCGCCCCGGTGCTCGAGGGCTGCTGTCGCTACTACCCCAACGTGCTCGAGGCGCGGAAGAACGAGTGGATCAGCCCGATCATCTTCAGCCTCCGAGACCTCGGGAGCGAGGAGCTCCGAGGCGGCGTGGAGCTCGGGCGCAGGGCCCTCGAGGCGCTCGGCATGGAGACCGGCTTCACCCACATGGAGTGGTTCCGCACTCCGGAGGGAGAGGCCGTGTTCGGGGAGGTCGCGTGCCGCGCGCCGGGGGCGAGCATGGTCGACCTCATGAACTACGCGGGCGACGTGGATCTGTTCGTGGAATGGGCTCGGGCCGTGCAGCAGGGCACCGTCGAGGCGCCTCGCGAGAGGCCGTACAACGCCGCCATCGTCTTCAAGCGCGCGCGAGGCTCGGGGCGGATCGCCGCGGTCGAGGGGCTCGACGCGTTCCAGGCCGCGCACGGCCCCCACATCGCGCGCGTGCAGCTCCTGCCGATCGGCGCACCGCGCCGCGACTGGCAGCAGACGTTCCTGAGCGACGGCGACCTCATCGTCCGGCATCCCGATCGCGAGACCACCCTCGCCATGGCCCAGGAGGCCGCTCGCTCGATCCACCTCTACGCGTCCTGAGCGCACTCCGCCTGCTATCGTCCGCGACGTCGATGCTCTGGTTCGATCCTCACGGCGCGCCGCGGGCCCTCCCGCTCTTCGGTCACGCGCTCGCGATGCGGTCGGACCCGCTGCGTCTGCTCACCGAGCTGGAGCGCGCGCACGGCGACGTCGCGCCGATCCGCCTCGGCCCCATGCGGGGCTTCGTGGTCAGCGCGCCGGAGCTCGTCGGCGAGGTGCTCGTCTCGAAGCGGCAGCTCTATACGCGTAGGACGCGCGTGTACGAGGCGCTCTCGCTCTTCCTCGGGCCCAGCATCCTCACGACCGAGGGAGAGGACTGGCGCGTACACCGCCGGATCGTGCAGCCCGCGTTCCACAAGGAGCGATTGTCTTCCTTCGCGGCCGACATCGTGCGCATCACCGAGGCGGCGCTCGACGGCTGGTCGGGCGAAGTCGAGATGAGCGAGGCGATGACCCGCCTGACCCTCCGGATCGTGAGCGAGACGCTGCTCGGCACCCGCACCGATCGCATCGCGGCCGAGGTCGGCGCCACCGTCGAGTCCGCGCAGCGCTGGGTCGAGACCGTCCTCAGCTCGATGGTGGTGAGCCCTCCCTGGCTGCCGACGCCGCGTAACCTCGCCCGGGTCCGAGTGCAGGCGAGGCTGGATCGCATCGCGGAGGAGCTGATCGCCGAGCGGTCGGACGCGCGCGGCAGCGACGCGGTCTCGATGCTGCTCGACGCGCGCTACGAGGACGGCACGGCGCTCTCGCCAAAGCGCATCCGCAACGAGCTGGTGACCCTCCTGGCCGCGGGGCACGAGACCACCGCGAGCGCGCTCGCGTGGACGCTGCTGGAGCTCGGCCAGCACCCGGCCGTCGCGCGGCGCCTCGAGGCCGAGGTCGACGAGGTGCTCGGAGGGCGTCCGCCGACCTTCGACGACCTGCGCGCGCTCCCCTACACGCGGTGGGTGCTCGACGAGTCGATGCGCCTGCACCCGCCCGCGTGGACGACGGGTCGCATCGTGGTCGAGCCACACACGCTCGGAGACCGGGCGCTCCGGCCCGGGCAGATGCTGCTCATCAGCCCCTACGTCACGCAGCGCCGCGAGGACCTCTGGGAGCGTCCGCTCGCCTTCGAGCCCGCGCGGTGGGAGGCCCTCTCGGCCCGCGGCGCGCTGCGTCCCTTCACCTTCTTTCCGTTCGGCGGTGGCACACGCAAGTGCGTGGGCGAGGCGTTCGCCTACCTCGAGGCCACCCTCGTCCTCGCCATGATCGCGCAGCGCTTCTCGCTCGAGCTCGTCGAGGGGCAGCGCGTCGAGCCTCTGCCGCGCATCACGCTCGGCCTGTCCCCCGGCCTGCGGATGCGGGCCCGCCCGAGGAGTCGCGCGTGAGTGAAGAGCAGCCGAAGAACCCGCTCCACGGCATCACGCTGAAGCAGATCGTCACCGAGCTGGTCGACCACTACGGCTGGGACGAGCTCGGGCAGCAGGTCGACATCCGCTGCTTCCAGAACGACCCGAGCGTGGCGTCGAGCCTGAAGTTCTTGCGCCGGACCCCGTGGGCGCGCGCGAAGGTGGAGAGCTTCTACCTCTTCATGCTCCGCGAGCAGGCGCGCGCCCGCCGCCGCTCCTGAGCGAAGTGCTATGTACGCCGCATGAGTGACTTCACCGTCAGCCAATCCGCCGCGGAGACCCGCGGGCGCTTCTCGCTCGAGCGCGACGGGCGCCCGGTCGGGGAGATGACCTACAGCCGCGCGGGCGACGATCTCATCATCGTCGATCACACCGAGACCGACGAGAGCATCAAGGGCATGGGCGGCGGCAAGGTGCTCTTCTCCGCGATGGTGGCGTGGGCCCGCGAGACGGGCACGCGCGTGATGGCCACCTGCCCCTTCGCCCTCGCGATGTTCCAGAAGGACCCCTCGAGCCGCGACGTCTTCGCGGGCTGAAGTCAGCCGAGATAAGTGGAGCGGGCGGCCGCGGGTCGGCACGGTGTCGGCAACATGTCGGACATGCCGAAGATCGCCTCACTGGCCTCGATCCTCCTCTGCCTCGGCTGCGCGCCCGCGGAGATCGCGACGGACGCGGAGGCCGACGCGCCCGCCGACTCGGGCCGCGTGATGTCGGACGCGAGCGCTCCCGACGCGGGCGACGCCCCGGACGCGGGTCCCCCCGACGCGGGGCCTCCGCCGGCCGCGCTCGTCGTCGACGCGGACTTCGAGGACGGCGCCCTCGGTGACCCGTGCGGCGGCGCCGACGGCTTCGACGAGCCCTTCTCGCTCAGCGTCCGGGACGACACCCACGTGTTCGAGGGGGAGACGGCGTGCCGCCTCGGCGTCAACGAGGGGAGCCTGGGGTTCGGTCAGCTCGGCGGCATCATCAACCGCCGCCTCGGCGAGCTGTCCAGGGGCGACGAGCTCTGGCTGCGGATCAGCCTCTACGTGCCCTCGGACTACGTCTTCACGAGCGGCCGCTCGAAGTTCCTGCGCCTGCGCACCTTCGCCGCCGATGACGGCCCGTCGCGCGGCTACCTCGACTGGTACCTGGCGCCCAACCACGACCGCCCCCACGCCTGGATCTACGAAGGCAGCCACATGTGGCGCTCCTACGGCAGCCCCGAGGACAACATCCAGCGCGACACGTGGGAGACCTACGAGATCTACTACTTCCTGGACGACACCCCGGTCGACGAGGGGGGCGAGGCGCGCGTGCGGCTCTGGAAGGACGGAGTCCTGCTCGGAGAGATCACCGACCAGCGCACGCTGGTGGAAGCCACCGACGTCGCGCGCAACCTGCTGATCTTCACCTACTACGACAACGACGGCGCGCCGCGCTCGCAGAACCTCTGGATCGATCGCCTCCACGTCGCGATCGAGGAGCCTCCGGGCCGCGACGCCGACGGCAACCCGTACCTCGGGCTCTGATCTTCAGCGCGCGGCGGCTCGGGCCGTCCGCGCCGCGTGCGCGGTGAGCACGAGGTAGGCCGGGGCGAAGGTCAGCGCGTAGGCGACCAGCGCGGGCTCGTCCTTGCCGTGCATCGCCAGGAGCACGAAGAAGAACGCGGCCGCGGGGATGCGCAGGACCAGCTCGCGGAGCGGGATGTTCGCGCCCGCCCTGCGCCGATGCGCGCTCGCCGCGAGCCAGAGCGAGAGGCCCGCCGCGACCGCCACCACGGGCCAGGGCGGCACGTCCGTGTTGATCCATCGGAAGAGGGCCCACCAGAGCGCGAGCAGCATGGGGTGGGTCAGCGCGGGCGCGATCAGGAGCGCCCAGGGCGTGTGCAGCCTGCGGTGGTGGAAGACGAAGAGACACGCCCAGGCGAAGAGCGCCCAGCCGAGGATGCCGATCGGCGGGACCTCGAAGAGCCCCGGCTCGGTCCACCACCAGAGGCCCGCGCGCACCGCGATCGGCTCGATGAGCGACGCGTCGGCGAGCACGAGGAGGGCGGCCAGGAGCGGCACCCGATCGGGGCGCGAGGTCAGCCGCTCCGCGAGATCCCACGCGCTGTGAATGACCATCGGCCAGATGGCGATCACGAGGAGCGGGACCCGATCGACGAAGACGCTCCACTCTGGCGAGTAGGCGTAGAAGCCGTACGCGTGGATGACCGTGTTCTCGGCCAGCCAGCTCGCGGCCATGAGGATGGCCAGGCGTCCGAGGAAGGCCGGCGGCCGCGGATCGATCCGCGCGCGCACCACCACGTAGGTGCCGACGATCGCGAGGCTGATGAGCTCGATCGCGATCACGCCGCGCCCACCCCGGGCAGGCCCGCGACCACCCAGAGGTGGTAGCAGAGCAGGAGCGCCGCCCCGACCCACGTCAGCGTGACGCAGTCGGCGGAGGTGATCCCGCGCTTCACCGCGCGCTTGTAGAAGGCGAGGTTGAGGAAGGGCGCGACGATCATCACGAAGATGCGCCAGGGCACCACGCCGCTCGCGTAGCCGAGGGCCAGGATGGCGGCGCTGACGAAGATCAGCCCGTCGATGATCCGCATGGCGCCCTTCGCGCCGTGCACCACCGGATACGTCCGGACGTTGGCCGCGCGGTCGCCCTCCTCGTCGCGGAGATCGTAGATCACCTCGTAGGACAGCTCGAAGAGCACGAAGTACGCGACGGTGACCCAGATGGTGGCCGGGGTGATCCCGGGCGCGAGCTGCGCGGGGTCGGCGCCCCACCCGGCGAGGGCCAGCGGGTAGAGGAAGACCGTGATGATGAAGCCGGCCGCGCTCGCGGTGTTCTTGAAGAAGTAGAGCTCCTTGATGCGCCGCCGACCGGGGAGGATGGGCCAGTTGTAGGCGAGCCCCAGCGAGTGGTAGCCGAGGCGCAGCAGCGTCAGCTCTGGATGGAGGAACGCGACGGCGACCAGCGAGCCGATGAGGAGCGCGAAGCCGGCGACCACGATCGCGCGGCGGTTGCGATCGACGAAGGCCACCCCGGTGATGCGGTTGACCTTGTCCTCCTCGAGGTCGACGACCCGGTTGAGGAGGTTGACGATGAACCAGTCGAGCGCGCAGATGCCGGCCAGGAGCCACGGGTAGTCCCCGGTGAAGAGCCAGCCGAACGTGAAGGTCCCCAGCGTCGCGATGGCGACGATGTGCAGGCGGCTGACGCTGGCCAGCAGGCGGAGAGACTCCATGCCGGGCTTAAAGCACGGTCGGCGCCGGAAGGGTCAGCTCTTCTGCCCGGCCGGGACGAAGGCGCGGCTGAAGACCAGGGTGTCGTCGCTCGAGAGCTCTGGCTGGAACCGGTAGCGATCCTCGGCGAAGTCCTTCAGGCCCTCGCGCCGATCGACGCGCTGCTCGATGATCCAGCGCGCCATGGCGCCGCGCGCGTGCTTCGCCATGAAGCTGATCACGTTGCGGGTCTGGCCCGGCTTGAGGTCCTCGAACACGCAGGTGATGACGTCGCCCTCGAGCCGCTTCGGACGCACCGCCTTGAAGTACTCGTTGCTCGCCAGGTTCACCAGCGCGCGGTCCTCGTGGCTGGCGAGGCGCGCGTTCAGCTCCTCGGTGATGCGGTCGCCCCAGAAGGCGTAGAGGTTCGCGCCGCGCCGGGTGGAGAGCTTGGTGCCCATCTCGAGCCGGTAGGCCTGCATCAGATCGAGGGGGCGCAGCAGGCCGTAGAGCCCGGAGAGGATGGCGACGTGATCCTGCGCCCAGGCGAGGTCTTCCCCGCGCAGGCTGCGCGCGTCGAGGCCCTTGTAGACCTCGCCGTCGAACGCGAAGGCCGCCGGCAGCGCGTTGTCCTCCGTGAAGGGGAGCTCGAACGATCGGAAGCGGTCGTAGTTCAGCTTCGCCAGCGCGTCGCTCAGGCTCATCAGCTCGCGGATCTTCTTCTGGCTCAGGTTCCGCGTGGTCTTCATGAGCGACTCGGTGTCGTCCATGAGCGCGGGCTGGGTCACGGACACGCGGGGCCCAGGCGTCAGATGGAGCGACTTGGCGGGGGACAGCACGAGCAGCATGCGCGGAACGTCCCGGCAGAACCGCCCGCGGTCAAGCGCTAGTGCTCGTCGTCGTCCTCGTCGTCGTCCTCGTCGTCCTCGTCGTCGACGCAGAGATCTCCGACGTAGCGGCCGCTGGTCTCCCCGGCCGCGAGGTCGATGACGCCGAAGGCGAGGATGCGCCCGGTCGCGCCCGCGTAGTCGTCGGTGCCGCCGGTGACGCCGATGTGGGTGACCAGGTTGCCGTTCGAGAGATCGATGTTGCCCATGTCGGTGCCGAAGAGCGCGCCCTCCCGCGTGCGGATGTCGCTCTCGCCCGTGAAGAAGCTGATCGGCGGCAGCTCGGTGCCGGCGGTCATCACGAAGGTGAAGGTCCCGTGGAGATCGCCGCGCAGCCGACCCTCGGTGCAGATGAGAGGCGGCGCGACGGCGCAGCGCGACGGCGGCAGGACGACCGACGAGAACCGCCCCTCGAGCGGGTCACAGCGCCGCTCGGCCGCTCCGAGAGGCATGTCCAGGCGTCCCACCGGCTCCGGCCCGATCGGCTCGGTGCAGCTCGCGGCCATCAAGAGCGCGAGCCCGGTGCCGAGCGTCGCGGCGAGCGATTGTCGAAGGCGAGACGGCGTCATGACGGCATCCTCTCCTCATGGGTCGACGTCGCACGCGAGCCCCTCCCCACGCCGACGTTTCCGGCAGATACGCACTCCAATCGGTCGAGCACGTTCCGGGATGAGGGCGCGCACCTGCCCCCACTCGAGCGCTCACGCGCGCACACGGCGATGGCGTTCGACGCCCGCGCGGCGTAGGTTCGCCGCCATGAGCCTCGATGGGACGGTTTTGAGCGTGTGGCAGATCAAGCGGCCGCCGCTCACGATGCTGGTGGCCGGGCGCGCGACGGCGATGTTCGCCGCGTCGCTCCCCGACGAGGCGCGGGCGCCGTTCGAGGCGCTCACGAACGCGCTCGAGGCCTGGTGGCCGCGGAAGAAGCGCGAGCCCGAAGACATCTACGCAAATGAGTTTGCGGCCTGCTTCGACGCCGTGGAGGCGCACCCCGCGGCCGCGCCCGCGATGAAGGGCGCGTACATGCAGATGGTGGGCCTGCTGAAGGTCGCCCCGCGCACGCTCCCGCCCGACGAGTACTACCAGCTCGCCGAGGAGGACTTCATCGCGCTCCTCCGCGACGCGGCCAAGGTCGCCAAGCTCCCCCTCGCGCAGCTCCAGGCGCGGCTCGACTACCTGCTCGAGCACCAGAAGGACAAGTGGCCCGACCTCGTCGCCCGCGCCGACCGCATGTACTGGGGGCGTCAGGCGCCGTGGGGCAAGCTCGACAAGCGCGTCCGTGACCTCGTGGAGCTCGCGGATCTCGGCGCGAAGTGGTCCTGGGCGCAGGTCGGCACGCAGCAGGCGCTGCGCCTGGAGCTCGACGCGGTGAAGCGCATTGCGGTGCTCAGCGCGGAGGAGCTCGCCGCGCTGCGCGGTGTGATCCCGGCCATCGAAGAGCCTGGCTGAAGCGGCCGGGGGTCGCCGCCCCCGAGGAGCGCTTCTTCGGGTACCCTCCCGTGACGCGGCCGCGCGGTCGCGAGAGGGGCTCGAACGAATGAATCAGGCAATCCGCGTCCGCACCACCATCCTCGCGTTCATCCTGGCCGTCGCTGGCTGTGGCGAGGCGCCCACCGAGGTCGACTCGGGGACCTCGCCCGTCACGGACTCGGGGCCGAGCGTGGACGGAGGCCGCGACGATCCCGACTCGGGCCCCGCCCCCAGCTGCGACGACGGCGTCCTGAACCAGGACGAGTCCGACGTGGACTGCGGCGGCGTCTGCGGCGCGACCTGCACCGTCGGCGACATGTGCGGCGGCGTGGACGACTGCATGACGATGCTCTGCACGGAGGGCACCTGCGACGCGCTCCCGACCTGCACCGACGCCGTGCAGAACGGCATGGAGACCGACGTCGACTGCGGCGGGCCGATGTGCGAGGCGTGCGCGAGCGGCGCCTCCTGCGCCGCGGACGACGACTGCGTGAGCATGTTCTGCGAGGACGGCACCTGCGCCGATACGGTGTGCGGGGACGGCGCCGCGCAAGGCGTCGAGGAGTGCGACGAGGGGGCGGCTGGCACGCCCACCGACACGGCCACGTGCGACGCGGACTGCACCCTCGCGATGTGCGGCGACGGTACCGTGAACCCGGCCGCGAGCGAGACGTGCGACGGCGACGGCGCGGGCACGGGCGGCGAGACCGCGACGTGCGACGCCGACTGCACCGAGGCGATGTGCGGGGACGGTGTGGTCAACGCCACGGCGGCCGAGGCGTGCGACGGCGACGGGGCGGGGGTCGGCGGCGAGACGGCGACCTGCAACGCGGACTGCACGCCTCATGTCTGCGGCGACGGCGTCCTGAACGTCACCGCGGGCGAGGAGTGCGACGACGGCAACACCACCGCCCTCGACGGTTGTGACGCCACGTGTCTCAGCGAGTGCGCCGCCGGGTCGCAGACCTTCAACTTCACTGGCGCCATCGAGACCTTCGTCGTCCCGACGGGCTGCTCGCGCATCACCATCACGGCGCAGGGCGCGCAGGGCGGCGGCATGGGCGGCCTCGGGGCGTCGATGACCGGGACCTTCACCCTGACTGCCGGCGACTCGCTCTCGGTGCTCGTCGGCGAAGAGGGGCTCACGGAGGCGCCCGGCAGCTATGGGCACAGCGGCGGCGGCGGCTCCTTCGTGGTCGACGCGGCGGGCACCCTGCTCCTCGCGGCGGGCGGCGGGGGCGCGGGCGATCACAACATGACGGGGCTGGGCGGCCCCGGCCTCACGACCGAGGCGGGCGGCGCGAGCGGCGACGGGATGATCCTCGGCGGCACGGGCGGCAACGGCGGGCAGGGGAGCGCCTCGCTGAGCTGCGGCTGTGGTGGCGCGGGCGGCGGCGGCGGCGGCTTCCTCACCGACGGGGAGACCTCGGGCGGCGGCGGCGGCGACTCGTATCTCAACGGCGGCGCGGGCGGCTCCAACAACATGGTCAACTGCGTGACCGAGTCCCGCGGCGGCTTCGGCGGCGGCGGCGCGGGCGGCAACGGCGGCGGCGGCGGCGGCGGCTACTCCGGCGGCGGCGCGGGCTACTGCGACGACCGGACGGCAGGCGGCGGCGGCTCGTTCAACGGCGGCGCCGCGCAGGTCAACGTCGAGGGGACCCGCGCCGGCGACGGCGAAGTCACCTTCACCTGGTAGTCGACCTCGGGGGAGCGGGAGTCCATTCATGAGCCAGCCCTCGCTCCCCAGCGTGCAGGCCTACCTGGCGCGCTTGCCCGAGGGCGTGGACTCCTACCCCCAGTGCATGATCAAGGCGGCGCCGCTCGTCGATCAGCTCGCGATGAAGCCGCTCCCCGACGCGCTGCTCGGGGAGCTGCCCGAGCGTGTGGTCGAGCTGGTGCGCAACCCACCGATGGTGTCGGCCTGGATCCCCGAGGTCGTCGCGATGACCTACTCCATCAGCATCCGGGACTGCTTCTTTCCGCCCGGCGTCGGCGACGTGGCGTACGAGGCCTGGGCGTACGAGCGGAACCGTCGGATGCTCTCCACCCGCCTCTACCGCGCCTTGTTCCTCCTGGTCTCTCCCGACCGCCTCTTCAAGCAGATCGGCCCGCGGTGGTCGCGCATGCGCAGAGGGAGCGAGCTCGAGGTGCTCGAACATCGAGCGGGCTTCGTGCGCTTGCAGACGCGCTACCCACCGTACCTGCACGACGACTCCGTCGCGCTCGGGATGAAGGGCGCCTTCCGCGCCGTGGCGGAGCTCGCCGGGGCCAAGGACGTCCGCGCGGAGCGACCGAAGGTGGGCGAGACCACGACCGAGTTCACGATCCGCTTCACGACCTGAAGCGACGCGGGGCGATCCCGATCTTCACGCGAGCGCTGGATCACCTCCCGAGACGGGAGTGACCATTCTTCGTGCGATCGTTCCATGCCGCGGCGCGAGGCCGGGTCAGCGGCCGACGGAGGGACAGACGTAGTCGCCCACGGGCGGCGGCAGCGGGGCCTCGTCGTCGGTCTCGTCCGCGTTGGCGCGGGCCCCGGCGTTGCGCTCCACGATCACGGGGCCGTAGTAGCTCACGGGCGGCGACGCGACTTCGTACACTCGGAAGCCCTCGTCGACGGTGTTGTCGGTGACGCAGAGGGCCCCGCCGCGCTGCCAGAGGCGAAACTCCACGTCGTTCCAGACGGAGTTCGTGATGCTGACGTCCCGCGCGTAGACGTTGATGATCCGGTTGTCGAAGTCGGAGCCGTTGAAGGTGCAGCCGTCGAAGACGTGGACGGGCGCCGGGTCGTTCGCCTCGGCCGCGTTGTTGGAGAGCGAGATGAAGCCCCCCGTCTCGAGCGCGTAGCCGAAGCGGGGGTGCGAGCGGCTGATGTTCGTGAAGGTCGTGTCGTACCAGTACACGTGGCTCGCGAACTCCTTGACGATGCGCCGCGTCGCGATCGACAGCTCGCACCCGACGAAGGTGATCGAGGAGTCGGTCGTCCAGTCGTGGTCCTGGCTCCTCAGCTGCACGACGTCTGCGTCCTCGCCGAAGACGTTCGAGAAGCGGCTGTTGGTGAACACCGCGTCGAGGTCTGCGGGCGTCGACGCGTAGTCGTAGAGCAGGCAGCGCGCCGCGCCGATGGCGTCGGTCAGGCTGCCGTTGCCCTCCGCGACCACGTCGTCGCAGACGCAGTCGGTCATGTTCGAGACGGTCCAGTTGCCCGTCGCACGGATCGTCGCGAAGAAGCCGATCGCGCTCTGGTCGTCGCTCCACACGTTCCGGACCTCGACGCCGTAGAGGTCGAAGGAGCTCTCGAGCTTCCAGGCCCACTCGGCGCTCCGGTTCGCGTCGAGCGTGAGGTCTCGAATGGTCGTGACCCCGGTCGCCTTCTCGACGACGACGCCCCGGCTCATCTCGGTGCCCGCCATCAGCGTCGCGCCCTGGCCGTCGATGATCTGATCTCCGTCGGCGTCGATGCGCAGCGTCGAGTCGAAGAGGTAGGTGCGACCCGCCGTGAAGTAGACGTGCTCTCCCGAGTCGAACGCGGCCTGGATGGCGTCCGTGTCGTCGGTCACGCCGTCGCCCGTGGCTCCGAACCCGTCGACGGGCATCCCGACCGGGCCCGCGTCGGGCATCTCCGGCGCTGCGTCCCGCGCCTCGAACCCCGCGTCCGACTCGGGGCCCGCGTCCGATGAACCGATCGATCCGTCACGCGTCGCCGCGTCCGCGCAGGGCGCGTCCTCGCACTCGACCGGGCTGGGCTCGCAGCCCGCGAGGAGAAGGAACCCGAGCGCGAGATGCGGGAGCGGACAGGAGAACGCCGATCGATTCATGCCTCGACCGTAGTGGCTCGGGCGACGCCCCGGCGGGGGCGAATCGTACGCCGTACGGCGCGGGCGTCGGCTATCGCAGGCGGTCGATCATGCCCGTGGAGCGCTCGATGCGGCGGGCGGCGGCGCGCTGGAGGAGGTCGCGGGCGCCGACGATCAGGACGGAGCGCCGCGCGCGCGTGACGGCCGTGTAGACGATCTCGCGGGTCAGCAGGCGAGGGCTGTCGGTGTCCGGGAGCAAGAGGCAGACGGCGTCGTGCTCGCTGCCCTGCGCCTTGTGCACGGTGGTGGCGTAGCCGAGCTCGATCGCGCCGCGGACGGCCTCGATGGGGTGGGCGACGAAGCCGTCCTCGCGCCGGAAGACGGCGGAGGGGCGCGGAGACTCGCCCTCCTCGGCCGTGAAGAGGACCATGCCCTGGTCGCCGTTGAAGAGGCCGCGCTCGTAGTCGTTGCGGTGCACGAGCACGGGCTCGCCCGCGAGCAGGAGCGCGGCGCCGACGGACGCGCGCGCGTCGGCGGTGAAGCGGCGGTGGAGGCTCTCGTTGATCGCCTCGACGCCGGTCGGTCGGGCCGCCGAGCGAGTCACGCAGAGCAGGCGCGCGCGCTCCATGAACGCGAAGAGCGGAGCCAGCCCCTCCGGGTCGAGCAGGCGCCCCGCGTCGTGTCGCCAGGTCTGGGTCGCGCGCTGACGCATCTCGGACGGACCGCGCACGCGCTCGGCGTACCAGGCGTCCAGGAGCGCCTCGCGGTCGAGCGTGGTCCGGGGCTCGAAGAGGGAGACGCCGCCGAGCGCTTCGAGGCGTGGGGGCAGCGCCTCGAGCTGGCCGAGCGCGTCCGGGCGGGAGGGGAGCCCGCCCTCGAGGGGCGCGAGCGCGGGGACGGAGCCGGCGTTGAGCGCCCGGGCGACGTGCAGGACGTTGAAGCCCTCGGGCTGAGTGGGGTCCATGCGGTGGCTCTTCTCGAGGTGCACGGACGCGATGGGCGCGGCGCCGCCGAGGTCGCGGAACACGGCGCCCGCGGCCACGCTGGGGAGCTGCTCCGCGTCTCCGAGCAGCACCAGCCGCGCCTGGGGATGGAGGGACTCCACGAGCCGCTCCATCAGGAAGACGTCGATCATCGACGACTCGTCCACCACCACGAGGCGCTCGCTCAGCGGGTTGCCCATGTGGTGGCGGAAGGCGCCGCGGCTCGGTGACCAGCCCAGGAGGCGGTGGAGCGTCTTCGGCTCGGGCAGCGCGTCGAGGAGCGCGAGGTCGCCGTCGCTCGGCTCGGCCACCGCGCGGAGGCCGCCTTCGATCGCGCGGCGCATGCGGTCGGCGGCCTTGCCGGTGGGCGCGGCGAGCGCGATGGCGCTGGAGTCGAGCGCGAGCTGCGAGAGGGCCGCGCGCAGGATCGCGACGACGATGGAGGTCTTGCCCGTGCCCGGACCCCCGCTGATCACCGTGAACGGGGCGCGCAGCGCGGTGGCCACCGCCGCCTCTTGTTCGTCGGTCAGGACCATCGGGCCGCGCGCGCCGTGGGCCGGGCGCTCCCGCAGCATCGCGAGCGCGGCGTCGGGGTCGACCGCGCCGAGGGTCGCGCCTCCGCGCGTCCGGATGCGCTCGGCGAGGCGCTCCTCTACCGCGCGCACGCGCTCGAGATAGAGGTGGCCGTCCTCGATGACGAGCGGTCGACGGAGCTCGGGCGGACCGAAGAGCGTAGGCGGCGCGTCGAGCAGCGCGTCGATGCGCGCGATGACGTCGGGGCTCGCGCCGAGGAGCGCGCGGGCCCGCGGGCCGATGCCGGAGAGCGCGACCCGGGTGGAGCCGCGGGCCAGGGTCTCGAGCGCGACGAGCAGGACGCAGAGCAGCGCGAGGTGGTCCTCGGGATCCGGCAGGGCGGCGAGCCGCGCGAGCTCCCACGCGAGGTGCGCGTCCTCCTCGGCGATCTCCGAGCGCGCGATCTGCTCGCGCATGATGTCGGGCAGCGCGTCCGGCAGCCGCGGGTCGGCCCCGAAGCCGCCGCGCACCCGCGCCGCGCCGTGCGCGCTCCACCCGAGCGTCATCGCGCGCCCTCCCGGCTGCGGAGCGGCAGCGCGAAGCGGCGCTCCAGAAAGTCCTCCGCCTCTCCGGGCGGCGGCGGCGCGTGCGCGAGCGCGTCCCGGACGGGGCCGTAGCGCGACTGCCCGCCGTTCCAGCGCTCGGACACGAAGACGACCGAGTCCACCAGCTGCTCGCCGCGGACGTCGTCGAGCCGATCGGCGAGGCGCAGCACGGCCTCGACGGGGAGCAGATACGCGTGCGGTCGCCCGAGCAGCTCGCGCACCAGGCTCTTCAGCCAGGCCGCCGCGTCCTCGGCCGCGAGCGGGCGGAAGCCGATCTGGACGGGGCCCGCGCCGTCGCGGTCTCCGTAGAGCTGGGCCGCCACGTGACGGGTGGGCGGCGCGCCGCTCGCGGAGAGGGCCGCGTGATCGAAGAAGGCGCGCAGCGCGTGGCGGAGCTCGTTGACCTGCCCGCGCTCTCCCGGGGTGCGCCGGACGAGCGGGGTGACCGACGCGCGCACGTCGCCGAGCCGGAGCAGCTCCGTGCGCCCGACCAGCTCCACGCGCAGCGGGCGGCCGCTGCCCGGCTCGCGGGGGTCGTCCTCGAAGGTCACCACGATGGGGTCCGCGATGCGCTCGCTCTCCTCCGCCGCCTGGGCCGCGCCGAAGCGGAGCCGCGCGATCTCCTCGGCCGGACCGAGCGCGTCCCACGCGGTCTGCCAGCGATCGAGGATCTCGAAGTGCCGCGCCGCCTCGATGTGCGCGATCGCGCCGAGCGGCCAGCGGCCGTGCGCTTGCTGTCGGGCGATGCGCGCGGCGTACATCTCGCGCATCGCGCCGCGCCCCAGCGCTCCGTCCACGAAGGCGCCGCGCAGGGTGACGGTGGAGTCGAGGATGGACGGCGCGAACGGCTCATCCGCCGCCGCCTCCCCCGCGTGCAGCTCGTCTTCCTCGAGCCGCAGCACCGTGCGGGTCCAGCCCTGGAGAGGGCACTCGAGGAACTTCCGCAGCGCCGAGAGCGAGAGGCGTAAGGTCCGCGCGCCGCGGTCGCTCCGGCGGCGCTCGGGGATCGACGCGAGGCCGAGCACCTCGGCGAGGGCGGGGTCGCGCACCACCCGGCGAGTGGCCTCGGCGACGCCGGCCGCCGCGAGCGCCTCCCCGCGCCCGTCTTCGCTCAGGCTCTGCCGCAGCGCGTCGCCGAGCCGCCGCGCGCGGTGCTCGGCCCCCGCCTGCGGCAGCACGCGCGCGATGCCCTCCGCCTCGTGTCGCTTGAGCGCGGGGCGCAGCACGATGCGGCCGCGCGCGCCCTGGAGGTAGCCCTCGTCGATCACGTCGAGCAGCTCCTCCACCACCGTCGACGGCGCGAGCGCGTCCCCCGTGTGCTCGTCCCGCGCGACGTAGGAGAGGTAGAGCCGCTCGCGCGCGCAGAGCAGGGTCTCGAGGAAGGTGTAGCGATCCCGCTCGGGCGGGGTGACGTCGCCGGCCTGACGGCGCGCGGCGCGCAGATCCATCGAGTCGCGCCGGTCCGCCGCGGGGAAGCGCCCCTCGCCGAGGCCGAGCACGAAGATCACCCGGAACGGGATGGCGCGCATCGGCATGAGGGAGGAGACCACCACGCCGTCCGCGAGGTGCTGCCCGCGCCCGCCGCCCAGCTCCTCGAGCCGCCGCATCGCCAGCTCGTGCGCGACCGGGTAGCGCATCGTGGCGCCGTCCAGGTCCAGCGCGGCCAGCTCCGCGACCGTGGTGAGCGCGCGCCGCAGCGCCGTCTCCTCGCGGTCGTCGATGGGCGTCAGATAAGATTGCAAGAGCGCGCCGAGGAAGCGCGACCACTCGCTCAGGCTCAGCTCCGCCTCGCGCGCGAAGCGCACGTCGCTCATCAGCGAGCGGAGGAGCAGCGCGAGCTGCGCGTCGCCGCGCTCACCCAGCACGGGCTCCTCGGGCAGGTAGCGGCGCCCGTCGATGTCGATGAAGCGCTCGTCTCCGCTGCGCGCCCCCGACGCGAACGCGCCAAGGGCCACGCGGGTCAGCCCCTGCTCCCAGGAGAGGAGATCGTCGTCGCCCACGTAGGTGCCGGCGTGCGCTGCTCTGTCGAGGCCGTGAAAGATGCCGAGCCGATCGACCAGCTCCACCCACTGGTGCGCGTCGATCTCGGGCGTGCGCGCGCGGACCGCGGGGTGGGTCACCACGCCGAGCACGTCCGGGCGGGTGAAGCGCGTGGTGGGGAGGTCGACGAGCCGGAGCGCGCCCTCGAGCAGCGGGCTGACCGACGAGAGCGACAGATCCGTCACGTTGAAGGGGATCTGGTGCGCCTCCTCGAACACCGCCGTGATGTGCGGGAGGTAGAGGTCGCGATCGGGGCCGTTCACCAGCACGGCCACGCGGTCGAAGCTCAGGTCGGGCGTGCGCTCGACGATGGACCAGATCTCCGCCGCCACCGTCTCGACCTCGCGCCGGATGCTCGGGCAGGCGAAGACCTGCACGCTCTCGTCCTTGACCTCGCGGGTGGGGCGCTCGCGGCGCGGCGCGCGAGACAGGATGTCGTGCTGGATGTGCTCGAGCAGCGTCGGCGCGCTCAGCTCCCGGAAGAGCGGCAGCGCGTCCTCCGCCTCCTCCTGCCCCTCGCGGTGGCGCAGAGGATCCAGAAAGGCCGGGCTGAAGTCGCACTCGGTCAGCGCGTCGAGCAGCCGGACGTGCTCGCGGCCGGGCCGCCCCCACAGGCGGAGCAGCGGGGTCTCCGTGTCGACCGAGAGCTGGAACGGGTCCTCGTCCTCGAAGAGCCAGTCGGGCTCCGCGCCGCTCGTGCGCCGCCGCCGGCGCCGGAGCTCCCCGTCCGTCTCGAGGTCCTCCCAGAACTCCTCGCACGGGTTGAGCGCGTAGAGGCGCAGCGCGCAGCGCTCGGACAGCTCGGCGAAGAGACGCGAGAAGATGCGCGCGACGTAGGAGAGGCCGAAGACCTGCACCTCCGACGCGGGCGGCGGGCCCGCCTCCTCGAGCGCCTCGTCCAGCGTGCGCATGCCCTCGCTGGCCGGGTGGATGCGCGTGAAGTGGAAGAGCGCTCGCTGCCAGGCCTCGCTCTCCGCGTGCGGCGTGCCGCCGAAGCGCGCCTCTCCCGCCGTCCACGCCGCGAGCAGCTCCGGCCGCGAGAAGCCGTACTCCTCGAAGAGGCGCGCGACGTGGAGCGCGAGCTGCGCGCGCCGGAGATCGACCGCGTCCGGCGCGTCCCCCGCGCCCGCGAGGTAGCGCCGCACCGGGCCCATGACCGGGTCGGCGAGGAGCGGCGCGTCGAGCAGCCCTCGGAGCACCCGGGCCAGGATGGCGTCGTCCAGGAGCAGCGACGCTCCGAGCCACCCGCGCACGAAGCCGGCCAGCCGCTCGAACCGCAGGTTGGCCGCGACCCCGAGGCGCGCCGCCACGCCCAGCTCCACGTACCGCTCCACGTTCCGGTTCGGCACCACGATCCACGTCGGCTCCAGCGGGTCCGCGCCCGCCTCCCGGCGCGCGTCGAGCCGCCGCACCAGCGCGTCGAGCAGCGCCTCGGTCCGGTTGGAGTAGGTGAGGTGAATCATGAGCGGAAGCCCCGAACCATAACGACGCGCGCCCCTTTGGCGAACTGACGGTAGACTCCCCTTCGTCTTGGTCACCGATCGCAGAGAGCGGCGGCGGAAGCGGCCCTATCTGGAGCACTACCCCGAGAAGGGGAAGCCCGCCCAGCGGGTCGTGCTGCATCGGCTCCCCTTCACCATCGGGCGCAGCTCCGAGGCCGATCACACCGTCTACTCGCAGCAGGTCTCGAGCTTCCACGCCGAGATCGTCGCCCGGGGGGAGGGCTTCTCGGTGCGCGACCTCGGCAGCACGAACGGCACCTTCGTCAACGGCGACAAGGTCGACGAGGCGCCCCTGAAGCCGGGTGACATCCTGCACGTGGCCCACGAGGAGCTGCGGTTCGGGATCGGCCGGACCCGGAGCGCGCCCGAGGTCACGCTCACCTCGGTCGACGACCGGCAGCAGCAGATCATCCGCGAGTCGAACGATCTGGGGCGCATCCTCGCCGCGCGCGCGCTCTACCCCGTCTACCAGCCCATCGTGCAGCTCACCGACGGCGCGGTGGTCGGCTACGAGAGCCTCGCGCGCATCGATCCGCAGCGCGGCGGCGACTACGGGGTGGGCGACATCCTCCGCATCGCGAGCGAGCGTGGGTACGGCGCGCAGCTTTCACGCATGATGCGAGAGGTCTCGCTCGAGAACCTGCCCCAGGGTCCCGGCCGCGTCTTCTTCAACCTCCACCGCCTCGAGATGGACGAGCCCGAGCACCTCGCCGACAGCTTCCGCGCGATGGCGGCGGGCATGGGCCCCGACCAGACGGCGGTGCTCGAGATCCACGAGGGCGCGGTCACGGATCTCGGGAAGATGGCCAGCATCCGCAACCAGCTGCGCTCGCTCGGGGTCGGGCTCGCGTACGACGACTTCGGCGCCGGTCAGTCACGCCTCATGGAGCTGGTGGACGTCCCGCCCGACATCATCAAGCTCGACATGGCGCTCATCCGAGACATCGATCGGCACGCCAAGCGCCGCGATCTGGTCAAGGCGCTCGTGGCCGTGATGCGCGCGATGGAGGTCGAGGTCCTCGCCGAGGGCATCGAGCGCGAGGGCGAGGCGCAGGTCTGCCTCGAGATCGGCTGCCAGCTCGGCCAGGGCTACTACTGGGGCAAGCCCGCGCCCCTGCGGTAGCGGAGGCGCGTTCGACGCCGCAGACTCCGGCCGTGCCCGCTCGCATCGAGATGCCGCTGAAGCCGCCGGTGTGGCCGTGGGTGCTCGTGTCGGGCATCGCCCACGTGATCCTCATCTGGGTGACCTTCGGGGGGTGGGGCGCGGGCGCGCTCACGCTCGGTCGCGGCGCCCCGGACGGTATCGGCTTCGGCGGTCGCTCGGTGGAGCTCGAGATCCGCGGAGACGCGGACGAGGCGGCGACCGGCGCCCTGCCCGGCGAGGGCTTCCGCGGCGTGGACCGCCCCACGCGCGACGAGCAGACGGTGGAGAGCGCCGCGCCTTCGGAGGCGCTCGACGGAGAGCTCGCGGTCGATCTGCGACAGGGCGCGCGTCGGCGGAGCGCGCGCCCCACCTCGGATCGGGGCGAAGACGGATCGCGGCGGCAGGCCGACCGGGAGGGGCTCTTGCTGCCGAGCACGGGCGACTCCACGGACGTGGCGGGCGAGGATCAGAGCCCGGGTGAGCACGAGACGTCGGGCGGCACCGACGCCGAGGGCACGACCGCCGGCGCGCAGGTGGGCGACCCGACCCGGGTGATCCTCGGCGCCGCGGGGCTCGGTGGCTCGACGATCAGCGCGCGCCAGGCGCTCATGCCCAACGGCGGTGAGTGCGCCGATCCGGTGGCCGGCACGTGGCGGGCGCAGAAGTTCCGCTCGGGGGATCGCACCTGGGTGCGCTTCGTCCTGCGCGTCCGGCGCGACGCCGACACCAACGCGCTGCGCGGCACGATCACGAGCCGCATCTGGTCGGGGAGCGCGGGGCGGCCGGTGCCCGGCGAGTGCACGGCGTTCGGCATGGACCACACCTGGCAGATGCAGGCGCGCGGACACTTCGACGGTCGACGCATGAGCTTCGGCTCGCGGAGCGCGCGGCTGGTGCGCGCGGACTGCCCGAACCGCGGCTCCCAGTACGCGCCCGACAACTTCTCGGGATCCGTCGATGTGATGCGCGAGGTCTTCGACTCCATCAACAACGACGGCGCGTTCGACATCGACGAGCCCTACACCTTCCGTCGAGTCAGCTGCGAGTAGCGCTCTCAGTCAGGCGACGACGCACTCGAGGAGCGAGGCCATGTGCTCGACCAGGGGCTCGGGATCGGTCTCGCCGCTCTGGATCTCCATCGGTCCCTGGATCCACAGCGCCGCGAAGCCGTGCATCGCCGACCACAGCGTCAGCGCGACGAGCTGCGGGTTCCGGGGCGAGCCCGTCTCGGCGAGCATGGACCCCACCTGCATCGCCACCCGCATGAACGGCCGCTTGGCCGTGTCCGGCAGCTGCAGCTCGCCGCTCTCGCTGGTCACCGTCTCGCGTCGGAACATCAGGTGAAAGAGCGTGGGTTGGGCGACGGCGAATCGAACGTACGCCACCCCGAGCGCGCGGAACCGGTCGCGCGGCGTCCCGCCTCTCACCTCGCCGAGCGCCGACTCCATCGCTTCGTCGAGAGACGCGAAGCCCTGGTCGGCGACGGCGGCGAGCAGCGCGTCCTTGTTCTTGAAGTGTCGGTAGACCGCGGCGTGCGTCACCCCGACGCGCCTCGCGAGCTGACGGAGGCTCAGCTTCTCACGGCCTTCGGTGGCGGCGACCTCGGCCGCGACGTCGACGAGCGCTTTCCTCAGCGCGCCGTGATGGTATCCCTGCTTGGTCGCTGCGTTCATGACTCCCACACCGGCTGGTACCCTCGTGTCTCGAGTCCGCGAATGGTCATCGACTTCGTCGGCCCTCGAGCTGCCAACCCGCGTCGCTCCGCCTCGCCGATGCACCACATCGACTCGCCGTCACTTCTCGATTCGCGGCCCGACGCCGCGCTGCTCGCGTCGGCCCATCGCAGACGCGAGACACTAGCGCGCATGCGCGTGATCGTCGCCACTTTCCTTACGTGGGGCATCTTCACGATGTGGCCACCGTTCGCGTCCGCGCAGATGATCGATCTCGCGTCACCCGACCCCGTCGCGGCGCGCCTCGCGGAGCTGCGCGAAGACATTCGCGACGAGCGACGCGACGCGGGCATCGCGCTGGTGACCGGCGGCCTGCTCTCCGTGGTCGGCGGCGGGCTGGTGGCGGCGATCGGAAACGCGGACCCCTTCTGGCTCTCGTTCGGCGTGGGCAGCGCGGGGTGGGGCGCGATCAACGCGCTGCTCTCGCTCTCGCTGTTCGATCTCGGCGGCGGCAGCGCGGCGCAGATCGAAGAGGACCGCGCCCTCCGTGGGGAGGCGCTCGCGCGGACCCGGGAGCGTGTGATCCGCGCGCAGCACGACTCGGCCACGCTCTTCGCGTTCAACCTCGGGCTCGACGTCTTCTATGTGGCCACTGGTGCGCTGCTCTACTTCCTCGCGGATCAGATCGACGGGGCCGAGGAGCAGGAGCTCCTGCGCGGCTACGCGGCGGCGCAGATCGGCCAGGGCGCGTTCCTCTTCGCCTTCGATCTCGCCGAGTGGATCGGCGCCGCGTCGCGCGCCGATCGCCTGGCGGAGCTGCCGATCCCGCGATGACCCGCGCGCTCTTCGTCGGCATCGCTCTCCTGGTCGCGGCGCCCGCGTCGGCGCAGCTGTCTCCGCTCCGGCCCGACCCGCTGCGCCCACACGCGCTCACTCCGTCGGAGGGGGACGAGTGCCGCGCGCGCGAGCGAGGCCGTGACGGCGCGATCGCGCTGGCCCGGGTGTGTGATGGGCCGCGCCGCGTTCCGATCCCGAGCCCCGAGGAGGAGGCGCGCGCCGAGCGGCTCGGGGTGGGCTCACGGGTCGCGGCGGACCGTCTCCGGATCGGTCGCGCGCACGACGAATGGATGGCGGAGCTCGAAGGCGTGCCCCACCGCGACGATCTCCTCTGGCCCGTCGCACGAGGGCTCTTCAGCCGCGGCTTCGGGCGCGTGCGCCGCCGCGAGATCAACCACCGGCCTCACGACGGAGTCGACATCGTGGCCGAGGAGGGCGAGACGATCCGCGCCGCGCGCGACGGGCTGGTGATCTACGCGGACAACGGCGTCAGCGGCTACGGGAACCTGCTGATCGTCCTGCACCCGGACGGGACGGCGACGTTCTACGCGCACTGCCGCGCGATCTGGGTGACGCCCGGGCAGCGCGTCGCGCGCGGGCAGGGGGTGGCCGAGGTCGGCGCGACGGGACGCGCCGTCAGACCGCACCTGCACTTCGAGTGGCGGCGCTGGGGGCGGGCCCTCGACCCGATGCCGCGCTTCGTGGAGCGACCCGCGGTCGAGAGCGTGCGCCCCGACGACCTGCGCGTGGAGGACGGGGAGCGCTTCGCGCCGCCGCCGCCTAACGTGCGCGCACCCGCGGGGAGACGGCGGGAGTCGGTCGAGCTACACCGCCAGGGTGGCTCGCAAACGGAAGAAGAAGGGCGAGGATCGCGAGGAGACGGCCCCGAAGCTCGGCGGGGACGTGGGCACGTCGCTGAAGTCGCTCCTGTCGAAGGTCTCGCTCGAGGAAGAGAAGAAACCGACGAAGGCGGCGCAGGGGAAGCCGTCCCGCGCCCAACCGCCGAAGCCGGCCGCGAAGAAGCCCGCCAAGCAAGAGAAGGCGCAGGCGGCCGACCGACCGAGCGCGACGCTCCGGGGTGACGACCGCATCGCCTACTACGACGCGATGTCGGGGGTCCGCCCGCTCGGGGCCAAGCCGTCCGGGCGCAAGCGCAGCCCGGAGGCCACCGCCCCGCCCCTGCCCCGCGTGCCGAGCGGAGACACGGAGGCCCGCGCTCGCCTCGCCGCGCTCGTGGGCGGCGGCGTGCGCTTCGAGCTCGATCGGCGCGACGACGAGGTGCGCGGCTGGCGTGGGGGTGGATCCGCGCGGGCGGCCGACGCGCTGGCCCGCAAGGGCGTCACGCCCGAGGCGACCCTCGACCTCCACGGCGCCCGCGCCGACGAGGCCGAGGTGCGGGTCACCCGCTTCGTGCGCGCGCAGCACCGCAAGGGCGCGCGGCGCCTCTGCATCGTGCACGGCAAGGGCAACCACTCCGAGGGCGGCGTCGGCGTGCTGCGCGACGTGGTCGTGCACGCGCTCACCGAGGGCGGCGCGGCGCCCGTCGTGCACGCGTTCGCCACCGCGTCTCCGCACCTCGGCGGCACCGGAGCGCTCGTCGTGGAGCTCACGCGCTAGCAGGCCGGCTGAAGAACGCTCGCGTTCTTCAACCTGCCTGCCCCTTGCCTTTGCCCGTGCCCATGCCCTTGCCCGCGATCAGCGGTCACAGCTCTCGAGGAGCGTGACGAGCCTCGAGGCGATTTGCTCGAGCTGGCCGAGCGCCGTCTGCAGAGCGTGCTCGGGTACTTCTCCGCGGCCAAGAACCCGCGGGCAAGGGCAAGGGCAAGGAAGCAGGCTGCTTCTTCAGCAGCCCGCTGGAGTCACGTCGCGGTGCGCTCCGAGATCGCACTCTGATAGCGTGCCCGCCATGTGGCGTTGGATGCTCCTCGGTGCGCTCGGGCTCGTCGCCTGCGACGGTGACGCGGCCGAGGATCCGTGCGTCGAGCGGCTCCGCGCGCTCGAGGAGCGACTCGCCGTGGCGTCGGCGATGGCCGAGCCGTCCGGCGCGCCGCCCGACGTGCCGCTGCCCCACGCGGAGGGCGTGCCGCTCACGGTGGCCGTCCCGATCGTCACCGTGACCGCGGACGAGGTCCGCTTCGGCGAGCGCGGGGTCGGCGGCGGAGACGACCTCGAGCGGCTCGCCGAGACCCTCGGCGCGGATCTGCGCTCACGCGCGCGGGCCCTGCGCGTGGAGGAGGGGAGCCCGTGGGAGATCGGGCTCTGGGCCGCGCCGGACGTGGAGGTGCATCGACTGACCCGGCTGCTCGCGAGCGCGCCCGACGAGGCGCGGTTCGTCTTGCTGGTTCGTGGTGAGCCGAGCGCGCGGCCGTCGGTCGAGGACGCGCCCGACTGGATCACCGAGGCCGTGGCGAGCCAGGCGCACGACGACGTGGACCGACGCGATCGCCTGGAGGAGGCCTGGGACCGCGCGACCCGGACCTGCGAGGCGGCGCGCCCGCACCTGCCGCTCCCCGCGCCGCTGCTCCCGGCGGGGCCCCCGCTCGGACCGCCCAGCACGTCCGCGCTGCTGCGCGCGCTGCGTCAGTGCGGGTGTCGAGACACGGAGCTGGCCGCGATCGAGGCGGTGGCGGTCGAGGCGCTCGTCCCGGCGGAGGGGCCGCTCTCACGCGCGCGCCCCGCGCTCCGCTTCCGCGCGCTCGCCGAGGGCCGCGAGCTGAGGCTGCCGCCCGACGCAGACGTCGCCGCGCTCGCGGTGCGGCTCGAGCGGGAGCCGGCCGGCGAAGCCCCCGTCGTGGTGCGCGCGGACTGACTGACCCGGAGACGAGCGTGAGGTCGGCCCGCCGCGCTCGCGCGTACCGGCCCTTTGGGTTTGCTACCGTCGTCCAATGGCAGCCGACGGTCTCCTGGTACGAACCGCGCGCCTGGCCGCGAGCCTGAGCGCCCTCACCCTCGCTTTCGGATGTGGCGACGATGGCGCGGCGCACGAAGCCTCCGGCGAACCAGAGGTCGAGGCGGAGGCCGAGGCGGAGGTCGCGACGGACGAGGCGGCCGAACGAGACGCGCCCTCGAGCGCCCTCTTTCCCCAGCGCGACGGCGCACGCCGCACGGGCGGGCCTACCGAGGAGGTGGCCTGTGGGTTCCTCACCGCCGCGCGCGCGGCGGAGCTCCTCGAGGCCCCGGAGGGCGAGCTCGTGCCTCAGGGCGACTGCGCGTATCGCTGGGAGTCCAACGCCGAGGTGGGCTACGCGAGCGTGACGCGGCTGTACGTCTACGACAGCGTCGCGGGCGCGCGCGAGTCGTTCCGAACCGCGACCGCGGACCGGGGCTCGGACGACACCCAAGCGGAGGCGGCCGCCATCCACGAGGCCGCCGCCGAGCGACTGGGGGGCGAGGGTCGAGCGGCGCACGGGTCGCTCCGCGCCGCCGTCGAGGGCGCGGCGGACTTCGCGCAGCGCTACGAGCCGGTCGAGGGGATCGGCGACGAAGCGGCCTTCGCTCGGCACGACGGAAGTCTCATCGTCCGGCTCGCCAATGCGCGGTTCGCGGTGACGGCGTATCGCTGCCCTCGTGAGCCCGCGCGGCCGCCGCCCACCCGAGAGCAGCTGCGTGATCTCGGCGCGATGGCGCGCGAGGCCCGCGCGCACACGCAGCGCTGGATCGCCGACACGATCGACACGCGGCGCCGGATGTCGCTCGAGCTCGCCGGCCAGCTCGTCGACGCCCTCGAGGCTTACCGCGCGTCGCTGTGAGCCGGGCCGTGACGTGATCGCGGGGGGCCCGCGCAGCGCGCCACCGCGTGAGGGGAGTGCGGTCGCAACACCAGCCGGTCCACGCCCACGCTCAGAGGAGCAGGGCGCCGCCGAGCAGCGCGAACCCGAGGCCCGCCAGCGCGCTCAGCCCCAGCACGATGTATCCCACCCACATCGCCCCCCGCGCCAGGTTCCGACCCCCCCTGACGACTCCCCCCGCTCGATCGCCCCAAGCTCCATGTGCGCCAGGATCACCGCCGGGAAGGCCAGCGGGACGCACCCGCTGAAGGCGAGCAGCGCCATCACCAGCGCGCCCGTCGCGCGGGTCGAGGCCGGCGCGCGGGGGCTGGAGCGACGGTAGCAGTCGGGGCAGTACGTCTCGAAGCTCTCCGGCTCCGTGCAGTCGAGGCAGACGTAGCTCCCGCATCGGCTGCAGAGGTCCACGGCGGCCACGGCCGGGTGGGCCGCGCACTTCGCGCCCTTGGCCAGCACATCTTCCTTCCCCGCGATGGGTTCGAGTCAACGTAAGACACGGTTCGCCGCCTATCTGGCTGGCGCCGCACGCCGTGGCGCGAATCGATGCCGGCAGAGCCGATTCGGCTCCGCACGAGCCACTCGATTCGCCCGCCGCGGCGCGAAGAAGAACACTCCCGCTCGCGAGCAAGGGCGGGCCGCTCTTCACCGACCCGACGGGCACGGCGCGAAGCCGAGTCGCGGCGTCTCGGCCGGGATGCGATGGAACTCGCGGTCGCGATGCGGCACCGTCGCGGGCGCCAGCGCGCGGATCGCGGCGCGCGCCGCGTCAGCGCCGCCGAGCATCTCCGCGCACTCGGCGCGGAACGGGGCGCCGTCGATCCGGGGCAGGCCCGCGCGCACCTCTTCGTCGGTGAAGGACCAGCACGCGGGGCCGACCCACACGACGCACGCCTCCCGCGTCGGCTCGGTCAGGCGGTCGGGAGTGACCCGCGCCGCGCGCTCGGGGGCGTCGATGAGGTAGTCCGGGAATCCCGATCGAACCTTGCGTTCGTCCGGCATCTCTCGCGGCGGGACGCGGATGAGGGTCGGCGCGGGCGGGGCGTCGAGGCGGACGATGGCGCTCGCCTGTTCGTGCACGTCGGGCTGGCTCACCGACCACAGCCCGGGCGCGGCGGCGATCGCGAGCACCAGGCCCGCGCCGATCGCGAGCGCGCGCGGCCGGGACACCCACGCTCCCCAGACGAAGGGCGCGAGCCCCGCCAGCAGCACGAACAGGAACAGGTGCGCTTCGGACTGATAGCGGATCGCGTCCGTGCGAGAGGCGCAGACGAACAGCGACGGCGGCGTGAGCACCGCGAAGGCGACCAGCGCGGCGAGCGCGGTGCGCGCGCGGCGAACGCGGAAGAGACCCAGCGCGCCGAGCGCGGCCAGGGGGAGGAGCGCGGCCGAGGTGAGGAGCGGGTCCAGGAGCACATCGCAGTGGGGGTCGAGCAGGCGGTCCCACAGGCTGACCGGGTGCCGCTCGGCGCCCGACGCGAGCGCCGCCTCGAGCACGCCCCGGTGCGACCAGACGGCGAAGAGCACCAGCGCGCCGCCGCCGAGCGCCGCGAGCCCTTCGCGCCAGGACCAGCGAGGTCCCTCCGTCTCGGTTCGCTCGGGCGCCGCGATCACGAGGAAGAGCGCGCCGGCGACCGGGAGGGCGACGGTGATCACGCGCAGCTCCGCCGCGAGCGCCCAGGCGAGCCCCGCCACCACCAGACCGAGCGCCCGGGAGGAGCGGCGGCTCGCGCGGCGCGCGAGGAGACCGGCGAGCAGGCCCAGCAAGAGCAGCGCGCCCGCGAGCGGCCGCGGATCCTCCGAGAGCGAGAGCCGCACGTGCGTCGGGTGCAGCGCGAGCCCTAGCGCGGCGAGGGTCGGCGCCACCGAGCCGGGCGCCAGCTGCGCGACGACGCGGTGCAGGAGCACGACCGCGAGGGCCCCGAAGAGCGCGGCGAGCGCGAGCGCCGCGTCCGCGCCGAGCCCGAGGGGCCGGACGATCGCGCGGACGAGCCACGCGTAGGCGCCGCCGTAGGGCATCGCCTCCACGCCGTAGTCCTCGGTGACGAGCCCGCGCAGCTCCTCGATGCCGTGGTCGTTGGCGTGCAGCGGCGCCCAGCTCGGCAGGGCCAGCCGCAGCCCGAGGGCGAGCGCGAAGAGGGCGAAGAGCACGACACGTTCTTTGCTTTTCTGTGGCCACGCGAGCGCACGCTCGCGGGCGAGGAGCAGCCCGCCGAGGGCCAGGAGCGAGAGCCACGCGAGGGCCCTGAGCGGGGCCGTCGGGGCGTCGGGCTCCGCCGACCGAGCCTGGCGCGTCGTCGCTCGCGGGACGGCCGCTTCCTCGGCGAGCGCGCCTCGATCGCGCCCGCGGATCCGCTCGACCAGCGCGTCGGCGGCGGACCGCGTGTCGGCGTCGGCGTCCGGATCGAGCCAGACCGCGAAGCTCGCGGTCTCTCCGATGCGCCGAAGATCGAGCGTCGCGCGCCGATCGGTCAGGAACACGCGCGCGGACTCCCCCACCCGCACCTCGACGCGGTCGGACTCGATCTGCGCCCCGGTCACCTCGAGCGTCGGCGAAAGGGGCGCGTCGTCCCCGCGGAACACCAGCGCGCCCACCTGCGCCTCGAGCCCGGGCGGGTAGACGGGGTTCTGCGCGGCCGCGCTCGCCGCGCCCGAGAGGGCCAGCGCCGACGTCGTCAACGCGAGCGCCCACCGTCGACCACGCAGCACAGCCGAAGGGTACGCGATCGGGCGCGCGCGCGTGGTAGCTTCCGGCGGGTGTCGCGCGTCGTCGTCCTCGCCGCTCTCCTCCTCTCGGTCCCGCTCGTCGCCCGCGCCCAGGACGCGAGCACGGAGCTGGGCGCAGAAGTCGGCACCTGCGACGTCACGCCGAGCGACGCCGAGGTGCGGCAGCGGCTCGCCCTCCTCGACCGCGACGTGCGTCGGGAGGAGCCGCCGGTGCGGCGCTGGTGGACCACCTTCGCCGTGCTCCACGGGACCATGGCGACCGGCGCGGCCATCTTCGCGGGCAGCGCCGAGGACGAGACCTTCCGCAACGAGATGCTCGTGGGCACGACCAGCTCGGTGCTCGCGATCGCCACCTTGCTCATCTTCACGCCCCCGCTGATGGGCGCGGGGGACGCGCTGCGCGGCTACGCGATCGAGACCCCGGCGGAGCGGCTGGCGAAGCTGCGCGCGGCCGAAGACATGATGCGGCGCGCGGCGAGGGGCGTGGATTTCCTGCGAGGCTGGTTCCCGGCCACGCTCACCCTCGTCTATCTGAGCCTCGCGGCGGGCACCCTGCTGCTCGCGTTCGAGCGACCGACGGGGGCCTATTCGCACGTGGTCGGCGGCTCCATCCTCGGCCTCGGCCGCATCCTGACGCACCCCGTCGGCGCGCGGACCGCGTGGCGCGCGTACCTGCGCCGCTACCCCGACGCGGCGTGCGAGGAGCCGGTGGCGACGGGCCCCGGCCTCCGCTTCCGCGCCGGCTCGAGCCACGGCGTGGGCCTGACGCTGTCCTTCTGAGCGGACCGTTCCGCGACAGGAACGTTTCGACAGGCCCGCTCGTGCCTTATTGTACCGGGAGATGAGGGCATCGATCGTCTGGGTCGCCTTGGTGACCGCCTGCGGTGGCGCGCAGGCCCGCTCCGGGCCGCTCGACCCGGGGCAGGTCGACGCCTCCCCCAGCATCGAGTGCCTGCCCGACCCGGACGTGGAGCGCGACTCGCTCACGCGGCGGATGCGCTTCGGCTGGACGCTCGCTGAGGAGTCGTTCTCCGTCCCCCCGCCCGCGCCGCCGAGCGATCGCAGCGCGCTGAACCTCGAGACCTGGTCCGAGCAGGTGCTGAGCCCCTGGCTCGAGCGAAAGACCCACACCATCGAGGCCGCGCGCGAGGAGCTCGACCAGGCGGCCGAAGAGAATCACCGCCAGCGCATCATGGGCGGGGCCATCGTGGGCCTCATGTACGAAGACGTCGCGCGCGTGCTGCGCAACATCCCGCCGCCCGAGGAGCTCCACGACGAGCCGGAGATCCAGGAGCTCTACCAGGAGATCCTGCAGAGCCAGGCGCGCCCCTTCCTGGAGCACGCGCGGCGCGCCTACAGCGCCTGCGCGCAGAACGCCGTACAGCCCGCGAGCATGCGCCACTGGTCGCGGTTCTGCTCCGGCCGCGAGCGCAACCTGCCCGCCCGCTCGGGCATCACGGGGCCGGCGAGCGGCGAGACCGAAGTCGAAGTGATCGTCGATTGATGGGCCATAACTGGCAAACCCGCCCGGGTCCGGGTTAGGGTCAGGCCGAATGCTGGACCGGGAGCTGGTCGAGGCGGTGAAGCTCGCACGCGAGGCGGGCTCTGTCCTGTTGGAGGTTTACGCCACCGATTTCGGCGTGGACTACAAGGACGGATCCGATCCCGTCACCCTGGCGGACGAGCGCGCGAACGAGCTGCTCGTCGCCCGACTCCGCGAGTCCTTCCCCCACGACGGGATCGTCGCGGAGGAGAGCGAGGACAACAGCGACGCCCTCCGCCGAGGCCGGGTCTGGTATGTCGACCCCCTCGACGGCACGAAGGAGTTCGTCGCGAAGAACGGCGAGTTCTCCGTGATGATCGGCCTGGCCATCGACGGCGAGGCCAAGCTCGGCGTCGTGTACAAGCCGGTCGGCGACAAGCTCTACCGCGGCGTCGTCGGCGACAGCGCCTTCCTCGAGGTCGACTCGCGCACCTACGCGCTGAAGGTCACCGACACCGCGAAGCCAGCGGATCTCCGCCTCGTCGTCTCGCGCTCGCACCGCAGCGAGGCCACCGACAAGCTGGTCAAGAAGCTCGGCATCGAGAACGAGACCCGCTCTGGCTCGGTCGGCCTGAAGGTCGGCCTGATCACCGAGCGCGAGGCCGACCTCTACGTGCACCTCTCGGAGCACTCGAGCGCGTGGGACGCCTGCGCTCCCGACGCGATCCTGCGCGCCGCGGGCGGCGAGTTCACCGATCTCGACGGCAAGCCCTTCGAGTACGGCGGCGAGGACCTGAAGAACCGCGCCGGCATCCTCGCCTGCAACAACGCCGAGACCCTCGAGGCCGTGCTCCCCTCGGTGCGCGAGATCGCCACCGAGAAGGGCCTGCTCTCCGGCGAGTAGTCAGGCGCGCAGCGTCTGCGCCATCACTCGGGCGCGCGCGCGGTGACGACGACGCGGCCGTCGCCGCCCGCCAGCGTCAGCCCGTCCGCGTACCGCGCGCCGTTGTCTGCGCCTCCCGTCTCCCCGCCGACGAAGCGCGCCGCCGCGTCATCGAAGTACGCGCCGCCCCCCAGGCCCGGGTCGCCCTGACCGCCTCCCGCCGAGCCGCCGCCGTACCCCCCGCCGCCCCCGCCACTCCCCGAGCTGCCGCGCTCGTCCCCGCCGAAGCCTTCGCCCACCCCGAAGCCGCCCGCGCCGAAGGTGCCAGAGCCACCCGGCCCACCACATGGATCGGGGTCCGGGGGCACTCCGTCGCTCGGACAGTCTCCGCCCGGCTCTCCCATCGGGTGCGGGGTGCCGGTGCGGCCGTCGCAGCCGCCCGTGCTCCCTTCATCCGAGGGGCCGCCGCACTCGCCGCGCCCACCGCCGCCGGGTGAGCCGCGCTCGCCCCACCCACCGCCGCCGCCTCCGCCCGCGACCGCGAGCACCCTGCGCCGGCCATCGATGGCCACGAAGACCACCTGCGACGACCCTCCGCCACCGGCGCCTGGCCCCGGGTCTTCGAGGGTGTAGCCGTCCACGATGGCGCCCGTCCCCGCGCCGCCCACCACCAGCTCGAAGTGGCCGGCTTCGCCCGGCACGACCTCGAAGACGACGCTCCCGCCGTCGCCCCCGTCGGCATCCGAGTCGTTGGTGCTGCCGTGATTCCCTCTGCCGCCCCCCGCGCCCTCGACGGTGAACGCGAACACGCACCGCGCCTCGGTGGTGTCGACGCGCAAGACGTCGTGATCATCTCCGCCGTAGAGCCGGGGCTCGGCGAGCACCCCGTCCCGGCCCACGCTCGCCGTGCCCGTGCACCCCACCGACACGCAGCCCTCCTCGGGGACACACGCCTCTTCCGGCTCACAGCGATCGGCGAGTCCCACTTGCAGGCAGAGCCCCGTCACGCAGCGCGCCTCCGCGCACCCGGCCGTCGGCGCCTCACAGTCCGCGTCTGCCGCGCAGGCCGGTGGACCGCACGCCTCGGGCGTCTCCTCGGTGCACTCGGGCGGCACGCACTCGCCGCCCTGGCAGGTCGAGGGCACGGCGCAGCGGACGCTCCGACAGTCGCGCGTGAGGACGAGCGTCACCACTCGCGACGAGTCGAGCGTGAACCTGGCGAGGCGCTCCACGACCACCTCCTCGCCGAGCATCACGCGCACGCGAGCGTAGCGGGGCGTCGGCTCGAGCGATTCGAGCTGCATCACGCGGAGGCCGCGGTCGAGCTCGGCCTCTCGCTCGAGCGCGACGAACGTCGAGCGGTCGGGAGGCGCCGACTGGGCCGGATCGGGCAGGGCATCGAAGAGCTCGGTGCGGATCCCATCCGCCTCGACCCCGGGCACGAGGTCGGACTTCACCTCGACGATCAACGTGACGTCCGAGACCGTGCACCCCGCTGCGAGCAGGCCGAGGAAGACGAGGCTCCCGACTGGCGGAGAGAAGCGGGTCACGTGGTTGGAGCCCGGGGGCAGACCTCAGCCTACTCCCACGCCCCGACGGAGGGGAGTCCCGCCCCGCGTCGGGCTACGCTTCCGGGCATGGACATCTTCGACCGCTCCAAGGAGCTGATGGATCAGGTGCAGGAGACCTTGCGTGAGGCGCATCCGCTGATCGAGGGGACGGCCGACCTCGTCAAGGACACGCAGACGCTCACGACGAAGGCCGCCGGCACGCTCTCGAACTGCAACTCCGTGCTGTCCGAGCTGTCGGCGCTGCTCGCCGCGCGGACGCGCCTCGCCAAGCTCGAGTGCGAGAAGCTCGAGCTCGAGATCGCGGCGCTGAAGGGTTGACCAGGCGGACCTGCCGTCAGAGCGGCCGCACTCGTCGAGCGTGACGAAGGGTGCACCGATTCGGGCTCGTCGAGCCTCGCTCGTGACCCCACCGACCGGGCATGAGAGTCGACGAAGAGACCCACCGCGCCCGTCCGTTTCGTGTGCATGCGCTCGCGCGCGACTTCGATCTGCTCGACGTCTGGCGTTTCGACGTGGAGGGGGGCCCCGATGGCCTGGCGCGCTTCTGCGATCAGCACGAGCGGAGCCTCATCACGGGGGAGCTCGTCGACTCGCGGGTCGCGGCCGCGCTGTTCTCGCTGCGCTTGTGGCTCGGTCGCGTGTTCGGCTGGGACGAGGGTGCGGCGCAGTCCATTCCAGGCTGCACGGAGACCTCGGTCCGGGATCGCATGCCGGTGGAGGCGCGCGCCGAGCCGGGGGACGGCATGCTGTTCGAGCGCGTCTACCGCACGGACCGCGAGGCCCTGTACGAGATCTCGAACGACACCGTGCACGCCCTGATGCACTTCGGCTGGGTGGAGCGAGGCGACGGACGCTGGGGCCCCGAGATGGCGGTCTACGTCAAGCCGCGTGGCTGGTTCGGGCGCGCCTACATGCGCGTCATCGATCCGCTGCGGCACCTGGTGGTGTACCCGGCGCTGATGCGCACGGTCCGGCGCCGTTGGACCGCCGCCTGAACCCGGCGCGGATCGGGACTCACCTGGGCGGCGGAGCCGCCTGAACGCGTCGGCCTCAAGGAAGCAGGACGCCTCGCTCCCTCGCTCTGGCGAGCGCGTGAGTCCGATTTCGCGCATCGAGCTTCACGAGGATGCGCTTCAGGTGGGTGCGGACCGTCTCGGTCGCGACGCCGAGGTCTCTTCCGAGCTCCGCGTTGGACCCGCCCGTGGCGTCCAACCGCTTCAAGACGCGCAGCTCCGCGGGTGTGAGCGCGGGGGCGGCGGACTCGACCTCGTGAACGGTTGCGCACACCCAGGGCCCGCTCGCGAGCCCCGGCACTGGTACGAGCGAAGCGCTCACGGCGGGCCCGAGCTGCAACCGCAGCGCGTCCCCGCGCGGACCGCCCCCAGGACGAACGGCGTCGCGTACTTCGGCCGAGAGCGAGCGCAGCATGCGCCGCGACAGGATGTCTTCGGCCCTGGCGCCGCAGAAGCGCATGCGGCCTGCGGCGTCGAGCAAGACATCGTGCTCGTGGCGCCCACGCGCGACCAGCGCCGCCAGGACGTCTGTCTCCTCACGCAGGGCCCGGGTCTTCTCGAGTCGACGGGCGATCGCCCGCAGGGGGCGCCGCGCCGTCTCGAGCCGCTTGGCGCGCGCGTGGTCGAACGGCGCGCCCCGCTTGGTGAGGAGGATGCCGAGCATGCCTGGCTGTCCGTAGCGGCGCTCGGTGAGCCACACTCCCATCAGGCGCTCCACGCCGGCTCGACGATAGAAGTCGCGGTAGGCGAAGGAGCGCTCGAAGGCGCTCCGGTCCAGGGACTCGGTCGTTGTCACCAGGCGGGGAGTGAGGCTTCGCATCCAGGGGTGAATGGGATCTTCGTCGAGGTGGCGGGGCCCGTATCCTCGCCGCATCTCGGACGCGAGGTCGGAGTCGAGGAACGAGGGGAAGCCCTCCTCCGCGTAGTGGAACACGAGGCTGCGCTCGGCGCCCATGTACCGGGCGAGGGCGCTCGCGACGTGCGCGAGATCGTCGTCTCCCACCACGTCGGCGGCGCCGTCCATGACAGCATCGAGGTCCATCGCACAGACCTTACTGGGGGCGGCGTCGCGCGTCACCCGATCGGGGGACGCGGCGCGGCGGACGGCTCGCTAGCGTCTCCGCGGGAGGATTGGACATGTCCTGGTACGACGTGGAGCTCCTCGAGCTGGCGCCCGACTACGACGCTGCCGAGGTCGCGGGAGTCCTCGGTGTGGAGCCACGGTCCCTGCGCGCCCTCGCGCTGCCCGCGACCGTGCGGCGTGGGCTGTCCGAGTCGGACGCGGAGGTACTCTTCCACCACTTGCACCGCGCAGGGGCGCAGGTTCGGTTGCAGGCATCGCCTCCGTCCTCCGGCCCGCCGCCCGCGTCTAGCCTGCCCCTCCCGGATCTACCCCTCCCCGACCTGGCGCAGCCGCTCGCCGGATCGCCCTACACCTCGACGCCCACCTCGACGCCCAGGTCGACGCCCAGGCCGAGCGTGCGGTCTTTCCCCTCGAGCCCACCTTCGACCTCTCGCCCGCCGCTCCTGGTCGGGTCGCAGCAGCGCGAGGTGACGGGCTCGTTCGCGGGCGCGCTCCTCGCCTCCGCGGCCTACCCCTTCTCCACGGTAGGCGTGGTCGCGATGACGGTCGGCGTGAGCCTGTTCGTCTCGCTCGCCCTCTTCGTGGTGCCGTACATGGGGTGGCTCTGGTTCTGGGCCCCGCTGGGCGCGGGTCTCAGCGCGCTTGCCGCGTACTTCTGCGCCGTGATCCGTCACGGCTCGCGCGGGCGCGAGGGGGCACCGATCGGAGGAGACGCGCCGGCGGGCGACGAGGGCTGGGGTGTCCTCGGGGCCGGGCTGCGGGTCGCCGTCGCGCTCTACTTCGTCCCCGTCGTCTCCCTCGGCCTCGCGATGGCGTACTCCGAGGGGAGCGCGGCGAGCGTGCTCCGCCATCCGCCCGTCTGGGTTCATGGCGTCAACCTGATCCACTCCTTCCTCTTGCCCGCGTCGCTGATGCTCGCGGCCAGCACGACCGGCTGTCTCGGGGGGCTCAACTACCCGGCGGCCGTGCAAGTGGTGGCGCGCGTGCCCCTCGGGTACCTGGGGCTGTACGCGGCGCTCGTCCCCGGATACGTGGTGCTGGGGGGAATCCCGATCGGCGCCGTACTGGCGCTCTCCCCCATCTCCGCCTTCCTGGCGCTCTTCGTCTCCGTCTTCGGGGTCGCGCTGGCGCTGACCTACATCGGACGCGCGCTGGGCAGCTTCATGTGGTTCTACGGAGACGAGACCGGGCTCTGACCGGCCCCGGATCATCGCCACCGCGACACGGGACGAGGGGCTGGGGGCGCGCTATATGGCGCGCATATGAAGACGCTTCGGTGGGCCGCCGTGTTCGGCCTGTGGTGCGCTGTCTTTGTCTCGGGTTGTGACGACCCTTCCCCTGCCGCCGATGGCGGACCGAGCGACAGCGGCTCGCTGGACGGGGGAGTGGACGCAGCCGATGCCGGTCCGGGGGATCGCGACGCCGCCGTGGGTGGCCGTCTCGATGACTTCGAAGAGACCGTCGCCGCGGCGCAGTGCGCGGCGCTCTTCCGCTGCTGTGACGAGGCGAGCCTCGTGGAGTTCTTCGCGCCCTATCGTCCGCTCGACGGATTCGCGCGCCCCTTCGACGCGCTCGCGCCTCGCATCCCGCCCGAGGCCACGCTCACCGAGGAGAGCTGCGTCGGGCTGATGCGCGACCTCAACGACATCGCGCCGCTCGGGCCCTGGCTCGCCGAGGCGCGGGCGTTGCGCGTCGGCTTCGACGGGGCCGCCTACGACGCGTGCCTCGAGTCGCTCGCGACCGCGAGCTGCGGCCCGGAGCTCGCCGCGGTGTTCAGCGACACGACCTGCTTCGCCTACCAGGACCGCTCCGTGATCGATCCGACGGCGCCCGTCCCGGTCGCGCGCGCGTTCTTCGGGCGCACCCGCGGCGCCGGAGAGACCTGCGTCGGGCTCGAGGATCCGGGCACCGATCCATGGGGCAGCTGCGATCCGACGGTCGCGTTCTGCTGCTTCCGCGCGAGCCCCGACGAGGGCTGCGGCGTGGGGTCGGTCGGCGCGAGCGGGGACTGCGCGCCGATCGCCGGCGAGGGCGACGAGTGCTCGGCGTTCCCGGCCCTCCTCTGCGGTCCCGGGCTGCGGTGCCGTCCGGGCGCGTCGATCGACGACCCCTCGACGTGCGTCGTGCCGGCGAGCGCGCCGCTCGGCCTCGGGGAGGCGTGCTCCGCCGGGTTCGAGCCGCTCGGCGTCTGCACCGACGGCTTCTGCGACGCGGCGGGCACCGAGACCTGCACCGCGCGCAGAGCCGACACGGAGCCCTGCTCCATCGACGACGAGTGCGCCTCGGGCCACTGCGGGGGGAGCTCCGCGGACCGGGTGTGCGCCGCGTTCGACTTCTGCGTGGAGGCGCCGTGATGGCGCGGCCCCTCGAGAGCTCGAGCGCGCTCTTCGTGCTGCTCGTCGCGTGCGGCAGCCCCTCGGCGGAGATGGACGCGACGATCGGAGATCCCCGCGATGGCGGCGCCTCGGACGCAGCCGACGCGGCGAACCCGCGGGACGCGCACGTCGACGCGGGTCGATGCCTCGAGGTCACGTCGGTCGAGGCCTTCCGACTCGACGTCGACGACGACACCGGCATGCGGATCCGGGCGCGCTTCTCACCCGAGGTCGAGGGCGAGCCCTGGGACCTGTACGTCTGGTTCCAGCGCTTCGGCGACTCGACCTTCGACGGCGAGGTGGCGCTCGGCGTCGAGCCGAACGACAACTTCCCCGACTGTCCACATTGTGTCGTCGCGCTGCGAGGCTTCGACCTGACGCGAGGCTTCTTCGCGCGGTCCGGCACGATGGAGCTCCACGGCACGCCCTTCGACGGCCGGGTGAGTCTCACGCTGCGCGACGTGGTCCTCGCGGAGGTCACGATCGGCCCCAGCGACGACCCGATCCCGTCCCTCCGCTCGACCTGGGTCGAGGACGGCGGCTGCCTCCTCCTGCCGACCGTCACCGTCGAGCAGGCCTTCCCGCCGAGCGACTGGAGGTGCTCCCCCGATCTCTACGGCGAGGGCGAGGGCTGCGACTGCGACTGCGGCGCGTGGGATCCGGACTGCTCCGCGTGCGACCCCTTCGCCGATCCGAGCTGCGATCCCACGGTCGTCGCGCCGACGCGCCGATGCTCGACGGGCGAGGTCTGCAGCCTCGACGCGAGCTGCGTCGCGTCCTGCCAGACGACGCCGTGCCGGAGCGGCGCCTGCGCGTACTGGATCGACGGGCAGCGCATCTGCGTGCAGGGCGCGGAGTGGCTCGACGCCGCCGTCGTCGGCGAGGACTGCCGGCAGACGGGCAGGCTCCACTACTGCGACGTGCTGGACGGAGTCGCGCGCGGCGTCTGCGCGTGGTGGGACTCGCGCCTCGACGGGCCAGCCGCCCCGCTCCGATGCTGGGCCGCCTGCGAGCGGGACGCGGAGTGTGGCGTCGACGAGACCTGTGTCGGGCTGTTCACCGCGCCCGAGGCGGACGGCCCGGGGTACTGCCAGCCGCGCCAGCCGCCCGACTGGACCTGCGCCCCTTCGGCGTTCGACGACGGCGTGACCTGCGACTGCGCCTGCGGGACATGGGACCCGGACTGCGGCGACCCCTACGGCGCGCCGATGACCTCACCCCGCTGCGGCGCGGGCGACGTGTGCGTGCTCTCGGACGAGAACCACCCCGCCACCCCGGGCGAGTGCGTGCCGCGCCCGAGCAACGACACTTGTGACAGCGCGGAGCCCCTGGCCCTGGACGTCGACGTGTCGGGGACCACCCGAGGTGCCGGGCCGACCTACCTCGCGAGCGCGTGCTTCCCGTTCGGCCGCGAGGGCTTCGACGTGGTCTACGCGCTGTCCCTGACCGCCGGTCAGCGGCTCCGCGTCGACGCGACCCCGACCGACCCGCGCTTCGACCTCGCGCTCTACCTCGTCGGCCCCGGGGACGCGGCCAGCTGCGACGGGGATCCGTCCTGCGCCGCGACCGCCGACGCCGCGGGGCGCGGCGGCGCCGAGGCGCTGAGGTTCACGGCGGCCGCGAGCGGCACCTACCACCTCGTGGTCGACTCCTACGCGCCGCGCTCGAGCGCCTTCGTGCTGCGCGCGACCCTGGAGTAGCCCGCCCCTCAGTGGGGAGCGTCGAACACAGCGCGAGCTCCCGCGACTCGGGGTCGGCAACACTCCCATTCGATTCGACGCATCGCGCGTCCGCTCGGGAACACGCGGCTGGCGGCGATGTCCGACGCGCGTGACGAGCGTCGACCTGGAGCTCTGCTGGGGCGAGGAGCGGCTCGCGTGCTCGAGCCACGCCGTCGACGCGGTCCTCACCCCCGGCGGACCGTTCCCGACCATGCGCCCGCTCGCGCCCGACGGCGACGCCTTCGTCCTCTTCGTCCCGCCGCGGGCGCGCGGCTGGCTGCACACCGCCAACGGCTGGCGTGACCTGTCGACCCTGCGGGTGCTGGGCTGCCTCGCGCCCGACCCGGCGTGCCCGGGCGGCGCGCGGATCCGTCTCCGTCTCCTCCGCGACGCGCGCGGGATGGAGGACGGCGTGGTGCTCGTACGCCGCGTGGACGCGTGGCTCGAGATCGAGGGCTGGTGGCTGCGGGTGTCGCTCGGCGACGACGTGGCGGCGCCGCCCCGCACCAACCGGCGCGCCCTCGGCCGAGGGCTGCTCTTCGCGGCCCTCTCCCTCTCCTGCTTCGGCGGGGTGCTGACCGCGTTCGCGTCCGTCGAGCCCCGTCACGCCCAGCTCGATCTGGAGCGGCTCGCGGCGACGAGGCTGCGGCTGCCTCCCGTCCGGACCTCGCCGGAGGCCCGCGCGACACCGACGCGGGAGACCAAGCACGACGTCGACCCGGCGCCGAACGGCGCGCCCCCGTCGGTGGAGCCGCCCATCGCCGCGCCCGCCCTCGAGCGCCGAGATCGTCGCGCGCGCGGTCCCCGTTCGACGCGCGGCGCCCGCGCGGCCGAGGGCGCGCCGCTCCCCCGTCTGCGCGCCGCGGTCGACTCCTTCGCGACCCTCGGGTCGCCACGTCAACGGCGAAGCGGAGGCGCCTCCGCGCCGCTCGGCGAGCGAGACTCCTGGCTCGCGCTCGCCACGCTCACCGGCTACGGCGGGCCCGATCGAGAGACGATGCGTGCCTCCGCAGAGCGTGGCCCGTCGTGGTTCGGGGCCGGCTTCGGCGACGGTCGGCTGCGACCTCGGCCGCGACCGCGGCGCAGCGGCGTGGTGCTCCCGCAGCACCGGCCGATGATGCACTGCGACGCTCGCTGGCGCGATCAGCGCGGCCGCCCGTCCTGTCACCCCGGCAGCCTGCTGCGTCAGGCGGTCCGCGCGGTCGTTCGCCGGGAGCTCCCCGCGCTGACCTTCTGCTACGAGCGCGGCCGCGATCGCGTCCCGTCCCTGAGCGGTCGCCTCGCGGTCTCGTGGCGCCTCACCGACAGCGGCGCGGCAGAGGACGTGCGCGTCGTCGAGAGCTCCCTCCCCGACGACCTCGTCACCGCCTGCGTGCTGAGCGCCATCCGCGGCTGGCGTTTCCCGAGCGGCCACGGCGGCGCGCGCGTCCACTATCCGTTCGTGTTCCGCGTCCGCACGCGGACCGCGCGCTGATCAGCGACGGCGACGAAGGCAGGCGCCGAGCGCCAGCGCGAGGAGAGGCAGCGCCCACGCCGCCGGGCGGGTCGGCGACACGCTGCAGCCGCCGCTCGCCGGGAGCGGCTCGCCCGCGGGGTGACAGGCGCCCTGGGGACCGATGAGCCCGCTCGGGCAGTCGTCGCGCGGGTCGTAGGGCTCGGGCGCGGCGCCGCAGAGGAGCTCGACCGTGATCGGGTTGGACTCCACGACGACGTCGGTGCCCGGGATGGACGCGCGCAGCACGACGGTGTGCACGCCCTCGCCGACGCCCTCGCTCACCGCGCCTTCGGGCACATCGCCACAGGCCGCGTAGACGCGGTCGGTGGCCGGACCCCACCACGAGTGTCGCTCGTCGTACTGCACGTCGCTCGGCACCGTGTAGGCCCCGCCGCCGGCGTTGATCGTGCCCCGCGGCGCGTACCGCTCACCGTCCACGAACGTCTCCCAGATGACCGCGTCGTGCCAGCCCTCGAGCTCCGCGCCCGGCTCGACCCACACGTCGGCATACGCCGCGTCGACACCCGAATAGCAAGACCCGTCGTACGCGGGGATGGGCATCGAGGCTCGACCCGTCTCGATCACCCGACCGAGCCCCAGCGCCTCCGGGAGCGGGGCCTCCGGGCCGACCACGAAGTCGACCTCCTGCGTGACACACGCGCGGACCGCGCGGACCTGGTAGGTCGCTCCCTCGACGAAGCCCGCCGCCGGCACGAGCAGCTCGCCTTCGAGCCGCGCCTCCTGCTCGACCAGCTCCCCCTCGATCTCAAGCCAGAGCTCGAGCTCGGGCGCCGCGTCGACCACGCGCGAGAGATCGACCCACACGCCGGGTGTGTTGGCGGGGAGGGACGCGCCCGCCTCCAGCCAGATCCGCGGGCCCGGGCAGTACTCGGCGCTGCAGGCGGAGGCGGCGCGCGGTGCGGCGAGACCGACCAGGCCGACGAGGAGCGAGGCGACGATGCGATGGGTCATGGGCGCTCCCCTCGCATGTGTCATGCCATGCCTGTATGCTGAAATCATTGCTGAAAGCGTGTGCCGACGTGGGCCACGGAGACGTCGGCCTCACCTTCGTGCGACGCGGAGCGCGGCCCACGTGAGCGCGATCCAGAGGGCGATCGCGCCCAGCGGCCAGGCGAGGGCGAGCCCGTCGAGCAGGCCTTTCCCTCGCCGGGACGGGGCGGCTGATCTCGACGCCGATCGCGAGCGCCACCGAGAGCGAGAGCACGAGCGCGGGCGCGCCGGCCGCGAGCAGCGCCGCGCGCACGGGACGAGGGCCCTGACGCAGCGCGAGCCCGACCGCCAGCGGCTGAACGACCAGACCGACGCACGCCACCGCCGCCGTCGCGAGCGCGGCGACGAAGAGCCCGAGCCCCGCGGGCATCCCGACCGCCGACATCGGCGGAGCATATCCGAAGCCGCGCTCGTTTCAGCGCTCTGCTTCCGCGCCCCGCGCCCACGTGACGACGGGCACGGGCGGCTCGCAGGAGAACATCGAGATGTGGACCGCGCGCTCGGGATCGGGCGCGCTGGACCGACAGTCCGGGAAGCAGCTCGAGCCGACGTACCCGCTCGGTCGGAGCGAGATGTCGCGGGGCGGCACCCCGTGAGCCACGAGGTAGGCCGCGACCGCCTTGGCGCGCTCGAGCCGGAACGCGTCCGAGCCATGCGTCTCGCACATGTGCGTGCCGCCCCACAGCAGGTACCGCGCGTGAGGGCCCTCGGATTCGCTGCGACGCTGGAAGGCGAGGACGCCCGCGAGGGTAGCGGAGTTGTCCGCGTAGGTCTCCACGAGCGTCGCCGAGTCGGGCTCGAAGTGGATGTTCTGGAACGGGTCGATCCACCCGCACCGGCGGGGCGCCTCCTCGACGACCACCACCCGTGACGCCGGGGTTGCGGTGGCGAGCGGCGCCGCGGCCGCGCAGCCCGCCAGGAGGAGCGCGGAGGCGGCGAGAGCGGACTTCACCGCGCGCTCCGGAGCGGCGAGCGGTGGACGTGCAGATCGCGGAACGGGTTGTAGCGGCAGACGTGGGCAGGGATGCGCTCCAGCTCCGATGCGAGACCGGGAGCACGCAATCGAAAATGTCGCACCGTCTCCGCCTCGAGCTCCCCGATCGGGGTGCCGGTGTTACGCGAGGTCGGTGTCGCGCCGTAGGCGATCGCTCCCCCGTCGATGTACTCCCTGCGAAGCAAGTAGCGGGACTCGTCGCGGTACATGTTCTCGATCACCACCGCGCGGCCCTCCTCGAGGGACGGCGCGTGGAAGCGCGCCGCGACCGCGTCGACCCGCGCCGGGCGGAAGCCGCCATGGGTGATCGAGATCGCGTGCACCAGCTCGTGCACCAGCGACACGTCAGGCACCCTCAGGAGCCCTGTCGCGTCGTGGTGTGGGGGCGCGGCCGGGTTCAGCCAGACGAGCGCTCGGCAGCCTTGCCCCGCCGCCTCGGCCAGGGCCGCCTGCCGATGACCCGGGCCGCGTTCATCGGTGTGGTGATCCGGTTCGCTCTCAGGCGTGTGGTTGCGGTAGTAGATCGTGGTTCGCCGCCGCGGGTGCCGGATGAGCGCGCGGCCGACCGCCGAGCTCGCCACCCGCCGCAGCACGCGGGCGAGCGGCGCCGGCCAGCCCGGCAGCGGCTCGGGGTGCATGTTCTCCGCGATCGGCATCGTCGCGGCGAACCGCGTCGAGGGCTGCACGCAGGTGTCCCAGTACTGGAGATGCCGCGAGCCGGGAACGGCGATGCGCCGAGCCGTCACCAGCGCAGAATAGTGGGAAGCGCGACGCCACTCAATGTCGGCTTGGGTCTCTCCTTCGGCCCCGGAGGCTTCGCAGAATGTGTATTCTGACAACGCCAGACAGGGCGTTCATGCGTCCCATCCTCCGGGAGACTTCGAGTACGTGGAGTGAGCCAGGCGACCGCGTCGAGGTCTCCGCTTGCCCCGCTCTGAAGAATGATTGGTAGCCCCCGCATGCGCGCCGTGTTGAAGATGCTGAGTCAGAAGTGACGAGATCGTTGGGAGCGCACCCACTCCTGGCATTCCTGCTCGTCCTCTTCGGGTGTGGGGGCGGCGATCGTCCGCCTCCACGATCGAGCCCGTCCGTGCGCGCGTCGCCGACCTTTGTGGACACGCGGGAGCCGAGCTGCCCGGGCGGGATCCCTGCGCGGCGGCCCGACGACCTGGCCATCGAGCTCGAGCGAGAGGGCGAGCGCTGGCTCATCGTGGGCGAGGCGAGCGCTTGCGCGCCCGACGTGATGGATACGATGACGCCGCCGCTCGGGTGGGACCACGCCGCGCGCCGCTGCGCGACGGTGCCGACCGCGTCGCTCGACCGCCTCTATCGAGAGCTAGTGGAGGCGCGCGTCGATCGCATCCGGATCCGCCGGCCCGACCCGCTGCCGAGCGGGCGCGCGTTCGCGCTGCGATGGACGTCCGCGTCATGCCGGGTCGGCGCGGTCGCCCGTGTCACGCAGATCCACCCCGACGACCGGGCACTGTTCGAGTCGGCCATGACGGCGATCGAGGCCATCCTCGCGTCGCGCCGCGAGGCGGCGACCGACGGGAACGACGCGCCCTGACGGCGAGGCGCCCCGAGCGCATGGGCCGTCACCAGCGCAGAATGGTAGGAAGCGCCACGCCATTCGGTGTCAGCTTGGCTATCTATATGTGCGCGCGGGCCGAACTCCTCGTGTGTCGTCGAGCGAAGCGGGACCTCCGCCGTGGGCGTCCGTCGTGAGGCGCGCCTTCACACGTGTGAACGCCGGTCACCAGAAGTGACCGCTCAACACGAGCTGCCCACCGCCCGGAGCGGGGGCCCAGGCGAGGCCGAGCGGCGCGCTGCCGTCGTCGTCGTCGCGGAGCGTCAGGCTCAGGATCCCGATGACCGACGTGATGGCGCCGAACCCGACCCCGGCGAGCCCGAAGCCGAGCCACGCGTCGCGTGGGTTCAGCGCCGCGAGCGTGGCGCCGCCGCTCATCGCGAGCACGATGTTCGCGACCGCTTCCTCGGGGTCGAGCCACCGCCCGCGGGCGAGGAACGCCGCGTCGTACGCGAGGACGAGGCCCGTGGCGATGGTGATGGCGCCGACGCCGATCCCGAGCCCCACGAGCTCGCCGGCGTCGTTCACCTCCGAGAGCCTCGCCGCGGGCGGCGTCCGCCTCACGCTCACCATCGGGCTCTCGGTCATGGTCTTCCGTGGGAAGAAGTGGGCGTATCAGATCACGATCGCGCTGGCGCTGGCGGCCGTCCTCTGGAGCGGCCAGCTGGCGCTCGTCCGGGGGCCGGCGTCGCTCGTCGCAGGCGGCGGCTACGCGGCGGTGCTCCTGCTCTTGCTGCTCCCGCGCACGCGCGACTACCTGGAGGCGAAGCGCTGGAAGCACCTCGACGCCGACTGAGCCGTTCACCTCGCGATGGGTGGAAGCGCATCTCGAGGTCGACGGACTCGTTTGGAGGCGCGCAGATGAAATTGCGCACGCGACGGTCCGTTGCAGCGCCGCAGTAGCCCCGAAGATCGCTCGCGGACGCGCCGTGGCCTCGACGGTTCCGTCGCGCGCCACGCGAGTCGCTCCGCGGGGTTGGCATCCCGCGCTCCTCATGTCACTTCGACCTCATGCGTCCCGTGACCGCGCTCGCCCTCGGAGTCGGGCTCTTCAGCCTCGCGGCGTGCGCGGGCGCGCCGCCTCGATCGGTGCCCGTCGACTTCGGTCAGGGGCCCATCGCGCTCGAAGGGTTCGCGCCGTGCTCGGACGCCCCCTCGTCCGGGGTGGACCTGAGCTCCGACGATCCGCTCGTGGTGATCGTGCACGGCTGCTTCGCCTCGGGGGCGCAATTTCGCGTGATGTCGGAGCTGTTCGAGCTGAACGGCCAGCGCACGATCTGCTTCAACTACGACGATCGGCACAGCCTGCGGGCGACGGGCAGGACCCTGCGGCGCGGGTTGGACACCATTCGCCGTCGAGCGCCGAGCCGGGAGATCACGCTGCTGGGGCACAGCCAGGGCGGGCTGATCTCGCGCGTCGCGCTCTCCGAGGTGGATGGATCGGACGAGGAGGGCGGAGACCTCCACCTGGTCACGGTGTCTTCACCCTTCTCGGGCATCGCGGCCGCGGAGCACTGCGGCTTCGTCTGGCTGCACGTGCTGTCCTTCGGGATCACGCCCGGGATCTGCCAGGCGATCACGGGTCACAAGTGGACCGAGATCCACCCGTCAGCGCGGCTCTGGCAACAGCCGCGCCCGCTGCACGCGATGGTCACCAGCCACGTGCAGATCCTCACCGACGAGGTTGGGGCTTGCAGGCGCGTGGACGACGCGGGCGCGTGCGCGGAGGACGACCTGGTCTTCTCGCTGCGCGAGCAGCGCAACGAAGAGCTCGAAGCCGACGACCGGTTCCGCTCGCGCGTGCTGACGGTGGGGCACTCCGCGGTCACGGGGAGCGACGGCAGCCTCCCGCGGGCCCTCATCGACGCGCTTCAACGAGAGGGCGTGCTCGAGCGTCCGGCCCCGGAGCGGGCGCTCGCGTTCGAGCGCCTGGTCCAGCGGATCTTCTGAGAAGCCTGTCCGCGTGAGGAGCGGTCGACGAGCGGCCGGCTCCATGGCATTGACGCTCACCCGTGGCCACCACATGTCAGTTCGAACGAAAGCTCGGGAACGTCGGCAAGACGCTCGCGCGCGCGAAACGCGAAGCCGCCAAGTTCGGGAGCGTCTTCGAGGGGGACGAAGCGGCCGGGCACTACCGCCTCCGCACGCCGCTCGGCTCGGTGATCGGCACGTACACGGTCGAGAGCTCGGTCTGCCGCTTCGACGTGGAGAAGAAGCCGCGGGTGGTCCCGCGCGCGCTGATCGAGCGGGTCTTCGACGAGTTCATGGGCTGGGGTGATCCCGACGAACGGTGGGCCGAGTAGTCCTGGGGATCGGCGAGGAACGAATCGGCCGGCCGCCCGTACTACCAGCCGTGCGCCCCGTCACCACGAGCAGCGTCGTACCCATCGTTCTCGCGCCGCTCGCGCTCTCCGCGGCCTTCGGCGCCGGCTACCTGCTCGCGCTCGATGAAGGACGCACCGCGGAGGCGCCGCGCGCCGAGCGGCCCGCGATCGACGCGAGCGAAGGCCTCGGTGACGGTCGGGCCGGGCTCATCCTGCGAGACGTCGATGGGCTCGCCGCCGAGCAGCGCGTCGAGGTGCTCGCGCGCTCGCTGACCCAGCTCCCAGGCCTCGACCCCGGCGCTCTCGCGCACTCGTATCTCGTCGCCACTCCGCGAGGCCGCCGATGGGTCCCGGGCGACGTGTTGGCGGTCGAGGAGGCCGGGCTGTTCAACCACTACGGGGGCGTCGACTACCACGGCGACCTGGACGGTGACGGAGTCGCCGACCGCGTGTGGCACGCCACTCGCCACCGCAGCCGCGTCGAGGATCCCGGCCGCGACGAGGCGCAGGGCTGGCTCGTCTTCGAAGGCCGAGGCGGCCTGAGTCGCGTCGAGCTCGGCAGCAGCGACGGCTGGGGAAACGGCGAAGCCGTCCCCTTCGCGCGCTTCGTCGACATCGTCGGCGGACCCACGCCAGATCTCCTCTTGGTCGTCGACACGAGCGTGTGCGAGGTCGGCCCTGACGGCCATCGCGTGCGCGTCATCCAGTTCGACGACGGCGAGCCCGAACAGGTCCTCGATCATCGCGTCGACGATCCGGTCGTCACCGGGCTCTCGCAGAGTCGAATCGGTCGCGTGCACATCGACCTCCGACGCGGCGTGCTTCGAGCGGACGTCGTCGTCATGGAGCGCGGGGGCGATCGGAGCGGATCCTTCGCCGCGATGCACCTCGAACGCCATCACTACCGGCGCACACGAACGGAAGGCTTCGCGCACCGGACCGAGCGCCTCCCCGTGCGCGCGGCGGACGGCGCCATCGTCGAGGCGTTTCGCGGCCCCGATCCTGGCCTCGGCTTCGACGACCAACGGACCTATCGGGTTCGAGCGGGCGGCCGCGCTCGGTGGCGATCCCGCGTACAGCTCGCCGACGCGCGCTTCGACGCCGTCTTCCAGCGATACCCCGAAGAGAACCCGGACTTCGTCGACTGGATCGAAGGGCTCTACTGAGCTCGCCGCCCGGGCTATGTCGCCAGCTCGGCCTGCACGCCCACGTACTCGGTGAGGACCCGGTTCGCCCAGCTCGTCCGGCGCCGCACGCCATAGAGATGCGCGCAGTGGCTGCCCCAGCGCGTGATGGCGAGGATGCCGTGCGGGAGCGCGTCGACGAGCGAGCGGCGCGCGCGGTCGACGATGCGGATGTTGCACACCGGGTCGTCTTCGGCGTTGAGCACGAGCATCGGGATCGTGATGTCGTGGGCGACGCCCATCGGGTTCGAGGCGCGCAGGAACTCGGCCCGGGTCGCGAAGCCCGCGAGGCCGTGCGCCCGCCGGTGGAGCTCGGCGAGATCTCGCGACGTCACGCACGCTTCGTAGTCGGGGTGGTCGCCGAGCACGCCGGCGTTCGCCTCGAGGAAGTAGCGCCGAACGCGGCGCGCCATGAGGCGGCTGTAGAGCGGGTGCGCGTGATCGAAGAGCGACTCGAGGTCGTAGCCGGGGCAGTGCATCGCCGCCGCCACGACGGGGGTGTCCGGCGTCTCCCCGAGATAGCGCGCGAGCAGCCCGGACCCGGCCGAGACCCCGATCGCGAAGAGCGCGGCCTCCGGGCGCACCGAGCGCACGTGCGCGATCTGCGCCCTGAGGTCGGCGACGTCGCCCATCGTGTTGAACCGAGGCGTCGTCAGGGGCACGCCCGCGTGTCCGCGCCGGTTGCAGATCACCACTGTCCAGCCGAGCGTCGCGCGCAGGTGGCGAACGAGATCCCGCAGCGCGTCTCCGTCGCCGGTGATCGTCGGCATGAGCAGCGCGACGGGGCCTTCGCGGTCCTCGCTCCCGAGCCACTGTAGCGAGACCACCCCGCCGTCCGTCATCTCGAGGCGCTCGACGCGATCCCACGCGATCCGCGGCGAAGCCTGCTCGTGCTGAAGGAGGAGACCGATCTGCGCGTGCGCGTTGCGGGCCCAGGGCCGCGGCCGAAAGCCGCCGCCCAGAGTCGTGCACGCGCGCAGCACCGCTCGGTTGTCGGCGTTGTCTTGATGAAAGAGGGTGAGGCTCACGGCGCGGCAGATCGCAGCCTACCAGCGCTCCGAAGCGAGCACACCGGACGGAGGACGGTCCACGGTAGAGTCCGGGTCATGCCCGGCACCTGGTTCGAGACCCTCTTCGGCTTCGCCGAAGGCCCCTACGACGAGACACGCGACCGCTTCCTCGTCGAGGGGGACGCCCTCGTGTCGAGAGTCAACGGACGGCGCTTCGGTGTCGGCCGCTTCTCGACGCCGTCGCTGTCGGAGCTTCGCGAGGCCTCCGAGGGTCTGCGACCCGGCTCGCTGCGCGTGTCGCACGAGCGCGTGGACGACGTGCTCTCGCTGCACGCTCGAGCCGACAACGAGGGCGCCCTGTTCCAGGTCGCCTCGCAGCTCAACTGCCTCGAGTTCGCCGATCCGAGCGAGGTCCCGGAGGACGGCGTCACCCAGTACGCGAGTGACCCGACGCAAGGCCCCGCGTGTTCGCTCGCGGCCGGGGCGGCCACGGTCTTTCGCAACTACTTCGTGGACGTGGCCGGGGCGTCCGGGCAGACGCGCGATCGCCAGCTCGACAACCTCGCCGACCTGCGCGCGCGACTGGGGGACGCGGGGCAGCTGGTGGAGGTGCGCAACGGCTACACGAGCTCCACGCCCGAGCGGCTCGAGGCGCTCGGCGCGGTGCTCGAGGCCGCAGACCGCGACGCGCTGCTCGCCGCCCTGCGCATCGGCCTCCAGACGAACGTCGAGGTCACCTTCGCCAGTCGCTTCGAGCCGCCCGCGGAGCCGCGCTTCGTGTCGCAGGCGTTCTGCTCCGCCCTCTCGTGCGGGTACGCGAGCGGCACGCTCCGACAGTGGCGACCGCTGGCCACGATCGTCCTGGACGCGGCGTACGAGGCGACGCTGCGCGCGGCCACCGTCGACGCGGCGACGGGTCGCGGCTCGGGGAAGGTCTGGCTCACGTTCCTCGGCGGAGGCGCGTTCGGCAACGCACCCGACTGGATCGCCCACGCCATCGGTCGCGCGCTGCGCCTCCTCGAAGACCGCGATCTCGACGTTCGCGTCGCTCACCACCGAGAGATCGACGACGAGATGTGTCGCTCGATCGAAGAGGCCGCCTCGACCCGGTGAGCAGCGACGCGGAGAGACTCCAAGCTTGGCGCCGCGATCCGTGTCATGTTGACACTATGTCGGATGTGATCACCCTCTCGCTCGAACCCGAGCACGTCACCCTCCCTGCGGGAGCCCGGGCGAAGACCCACCTCGTGATCCGTCTCGCGGGGAGCGCAGAGCACGCGGTCGAGCGCGCGCGGCCCCGCCTGCGGATCGTCTTCGCGGTCGACACGTCCGGGTCGATGGAAGGACCACCGATCGACCACGTGACCCGGTCGGTGGCCGAGATGCTGAGGCTGCTCCACGACGACGACGAAGTGGGGCTCGTGGCGTTCTCGGACGAGGCCGCCGTCGTGGCCGAGGTCGCGCGACTGGGTGACGGGCACCGGTCGACGCTCGCGCGCCGGGCGCGCCGACTCTCCGCCGGAGGGCGCACGAACCTCGAGGCCGGAGTCCAGCGGGGCGCCGAGCTGCTCGGCGTTCGAGCCGAGCAGGTGCGTCATGCCTTGGTGGTGCTCTCGGACGGCCAACCGAACCGCGGCGCGAAGACGCCAGACGGCCTTCGCGCGCTCGCCGCCTCCCTGCGGCCCGACCTCGCGATCTCGAGCCTCGGCTACGGCGCCCGACACGACGAGGACGTCCTGAGCGCGCTGGCCGACGGGGGCGCAGGCGAGTACCACTACGTGCCCGTGCCCGAGGAGGCGGCTGACGCCTTCGGGCGGGTGCTCGGCGCGCAGACCGACGTCGTGGCCGACGCGGTCGAGCTGGTCCTCCGCCCGGCAGACGGCGTCGAGATCGAGGGGTTCATCGGTCGCGTCCCGATGCGCGTCTCGAGCGCAGGGATCCGAGCCTCGCTCTCGGATGTCCGCGCGGGCGTGACTCGCGTCGTCGTCGCGGCCCTCGAGGTCGACGCGGCGGTCGGCCCGGGCGAGCTGCCGCTCGCCCAGGTCTCGGTGCGCTATCGCGTCGCCGGCGCGAGCGAGATCACGACCCTCGACGCGTCGGCCTCGACCGAACGCGCGGACGCGGCAAGGACGGCGCAGCCCGCCCACCACTCGGTGTTGCTCGCCCGGGGCGAGGTCGCGCGCATCGAGGCACGGGCCCTCGCCGACCGCGGCAGCTTCGAGGGGGCGGCGGCCACGCTTCGTGCGATGATCGCGGAGATCGAGGCGGCGTCCGGCTACGTCGCCAACGACGGCTCGGCGCTCTCCGAGGCGCTCGAGCAGATGGTCGACGAGGCTGTCGTGCTCGAGCGGTCGCCGTCGCAGGAGACGTACCGCGACGCCAAGCGCAACTGGATGGCGATGGACCTGCACGCCGGCGGCGCCCACGTCTCGGACCACGCCTACCACGGCGCGAGCAGCAAGGCCCTGACGTCGAGGCTCGGCCCCGACCTCCCGCGGGCGGTGCTCGAGGGCGTTGGCGGTTCCGTACGGGGAGCGCGCTTCGAGCTTCGGGGGGAAGCAACCCTGGGACGGAGCCGTGGGAACGACATCCCCCTCCACACCGCGAGCGCCAGCAAGCGGCACGCGCGCGTCGTGCCCCACACCGACCACTGGGTCCTGGTCGACCTGCGCTCGACGAACCAGACCTACGTCAACGGGCGAGCCATCGAGCGGCCGACCAGGTTGACGCCGGGGGATCGGATCGACGTGGGCGACGCGCAGCTCATCTACCGCGAGCGGCCAGCGGCGGAGGCACCGCTGGAGGAGCCTGATCCGACCTCGACCTGAGGATCGACTTCGGGGCTACTCGCAGACCGCGGCGGGGATGCAGCGGTCGGTGTAGCAGCTGCCGTCTCCCTCCGGCGCCGTCCCCGCCGGGCAGTCGGGCGCGACGCGCCGACAGGACACCGTGCAACTGTTGGCGGTCACCGCGACACACGTCGGCTCCCCGGGATCGGGCAGCGGCCCGACCGCCGGCACGCACCCGGCGACGCTGCAGCTCTCCTCCGTCGGGGTCGCGTCACTGCAGTCGACCGGGAACACCTCGCAGCCGCCCGGCGCGGTCGAAGAGCAGAACGCCGCCATGCAGGCGTCGGCGAACGGACGGCAGACGTGGAACACGAGGTCGGCGCAGTCCGCGCAGAAGCCGCCGCCATCGCATGTCGGGCAGCAGGCGTCGTCGTAGGTCGGGACACAGCCGCTCGCGCCGAGGCACGCGGCCTCGCCGAGCGCGTCGCACTCGGACCCGATCGGCGGCGCGTCGACGGGCGGGCCCGCGTCAGGCTCCGGGAGGCAACCGCAGCAGCCGGAGCTCGACTCCTGGACCCGATCGCAGCCGAACGGGTCCGTCACGCGTTCGAACGGGCGCCCGTCGAAGCCGGCGACCGTATAGGTGCACGACGCTTCGTCGCGCGCCCAGCCGCCGCCCGGGAGCGGAGCGCCGCCGGGAGAGCAGCCCGTGAAGCTCGTCACGGGGCAACAGATCCCTGGTTCGCCGCAGGGACCGAGCGGTCTCGTGACGATCGGCCTCGTCGTCTCCATGGTGCTCGCGTTCACCGTCAACGAGCCGTTCCGCGAGCAGACGCTCTCGCTGTTCTGAGGCGCGGCTCGCCTGGATCGGCTGCGCGGCGACCTCGAGGCGAGGGCCTGACCGCCGCCCATCCGAACACGCGTTGACACCCCTCGTCTCGGGTGCCAGAGCAGCCACCGAGTGCACGTCGATCAGAAGGAACGCGACCGCCGGGCCCGGGCGCGGCTCATCCTCATCGGGTACCCGGTCGTCATCCTGCTGGTCAGCGTCGTCGTCGACGTCTTCGTCCTCGGTGTCGAACCCCTGGTGTTCGCCGCACCGTCGGCCTGGTCACTCCGCGCGTTGATAGCCGCCAGCGTCCTGCTGGTCCTCAACCACACCTGGATCATGACGGCCACGGAGCTCGTGCGCGGGCGCTACAGGCTCCAGGCGACGCCCGAGGAGTGGACCGAGGCGGGGCTCCGCGCCGAGGAGGCGCCCGCGGAGGGTGTTCGAGAGCTGCAGCGTTGCCACAACCTCCATCGGAACAGCACGGAGAACACGGTCGTCTTCGCGCTGCTGGTGCTGCCTTTCGTGATGGTCTCACCGAGCCCGACCATCGCCGGGGTCTGGATCGTCGGTTTTGCGGTCGCGCGGCTCGGCTACACCTTCGCGTACCTCGCCAAGAGGACCGGTGTGCGAGGTGCGTTCATGACGCTCAGCCTGCTCGCGATGTACGGCGTGGCGACCTACCTCGTCGCCGGGCTCTTCCTCTGAGCGCGTGGGTCGTCTTCGCGGCCGGCGCGTGATTCAATCCGCGGCGAGATGGCGAAATCGCACGAGACGACGGTCCGAGTCGCGGCCTCCCCGGACCGCCTGGTCGAGGTGCTGACCAGCGACGACTACCACGTCGCGCGCGACACCGTGCAGGGCGCGATCACCGTGGAGGTGAAGGGGCGCTCACGAGACGGCGCACGCCTCGTCTATGAGGTGCACTCCACCCGCTACGCGCGCGGGCTGACCGGCGTCGACCGGAGCAAGACCGAGGCGTCGGTCGCCACGTACACGTGGGACCTCGACGCGCGCGCGGCCACCTGGGTGCACCGCGGGCCGCACGACGAGCGGGCCCAGGTCAACGGCACCATCGCCATCGAGCCCGACGGCGACGGCTCGCTGCTGCACGACGCGCTCCACGTGACGATCAAGGTCCCCTTGATCGGCGGCAAGATCGAGTCGCTCGTGGTGAGCGAGCTGAAGAAGGGCTTCGAGAAGTACGTGAAGGTCGTCCGCGACCACGCGGAGCGCTGAGCGCCGCTCGGCTTCGCTGCTGTTCAGGGTGGCTCGAGATCCGAGGAAGATCCGGCGTCGAGCGTGCGGAGGATGGACATGCAGATGGAGCGCTGGATCGAGGAGGCCGTGGCCGCCGCGCCGGGACGTGATCGGGTGAGGGCGGCGCTCCCGCTCCTCCTTTCCTTGCAGCCTCGGTGGGAGGCGCTGTGGACGCGCTTCTGGCCGGACGCGCCAGAGCGAGGCGTGGAAGCGGGCCGCGCGGGCTTGCGCCTGCTCGACCGCGTGGCGGGCGGAGAGACCATCGAGGACGCGCCGCTCCGGGCGGCTTGTGCCGCGATGAGTGAGGTCGCGATGCAGGTCGGTGACAGCGGCCAGCACCTCGACGCGGAGCACGACGCCGGCTTCGCCCACCTGTTCACAGCGCTTGCCACCGTGACCTTGCACGAGGCACTCGGCGAGCCGCACGCGCTGCACACCTACGAAGAGGTCGCGCAGAGCACGCCCATGATCGTCGAGACGTACCCGGCCGCGGCCGCCGCGTTCGACTGAGGGCAGTTGTGCCCTCTCGAGCACCTGGTGTCCTGCGACGAGGACTTGTGAGCGAGCTGAAGAGGGGCCTCGAGAAGTACGTGAAGGTGGTCCGCGAGCACGCTGAGCGCGAGAACCTAAAGGCCTCGCCGTGGTTCTCGTCAGCGGTCGGGTCTCGTCGCCGCCGTCGAGCATGACGACCTGCACCCGGCTCCAGACCGCGGCTGCTCCCAACCTCGATGACCGCTCTGCTCTTCGGAGACGTCCCATCGCTCCGGTGAGCGAACGCCTACTCCTCTGGATCGACCACGCCCTCGTCGTCTGCCGCCTCGTGATGGAGCTCGGCCTGTCTCTCGGCGGCCGCTCCTCGCAGCTCCGAGTCGAGCGGGTCGGTCCCCTCGCGCTCCGCTTCCCGTTCGGCGCGCTCGCCGACGGCCTGCTCCTCAGCCTCGTTCGGGTCGTCCGGATATTCGTCGTAGTGCTCCTCGACTCCACAGCCAAAGAGGCTCGCCCCGATGAGGGCGCTCATCACGATCTTCTGCTTCATGGTGCCTCCACTCACTCCGCTAGCTCCCGGCCGGACCGGAGCAACGGCGCGCCGCGGTCCGTGACCGGCGACGGCCGCCGCGAGCGGCTGCGGATTCGGGACCTCGAGACCCCTCTCGTCGCTCGCGTCTCGGAGCGCGGCTGTGTGAACTGTACCCATGCACGTCGACAGGACCGGAAGCGGTCCCGACGTCGTCGGTCGTCATGGGATCCCTCAATCGCCGAGCTTCTTCCGCGTCGGCGAGCTCGACGTGGCGGCGCCGGCGCCTCACGCGAGCGAGATCGCGGGGGCGTTGCCGCGCGGGGTTCGACGTCGTCTCCGCCACAGGACACGTGCTCCACGACTCGGACGCCGAGCACAGGCATCCGAGGACCCGGCGCATCCAGGCGAAACCCGCGTTGCGATCTACAGCCGTGTGACAGTAGACTCGATCCGTCGTGCTCTGGCTGACCGCATGGTGTCTCTCGGCGACGGCCTCGGCGATCGTCGTCCCCGCATACGCCTACAGGCTCCTACGGCCTCCGACGCGAGAGCTCTTCTGGGCGGAGCGCGCTCGGCGTGTCACGCCGATGCGACACGCCATCGTCTACGGGTCGGCGTCGGGACCGGTCGCGCTGGCGATGGGATGGTGGCTGGGCGGGCTCGGCTGGGCGTTGGCGTTCTATCTCGCCACCCTGGCCGGGCAGAGAGTCGCGGCGCGTGTGTTCAGTCGGGAGATCATGCGCGTCATGGACTTTCCGCTGGAGGTCACCCCCGGTCAGGTTACGCGCGGATTCTTGGCCAGACTGCCTCTCCGGCTCCTGTGGATCGGGACGCTTCTCCTCGTGGCGGCGGGATGGGTGGATCCGCTCCCGATGGGCATCGGCGCGCTCGTCGCGGGGACGCTCTACGTACTCGCGCTCACGCACTGGTTGGTGGCCGTGGGCTACCTCCGCGGCGCGCCGAGCGCGCTCCACGACTCGGTGCACGCGCTCGCCGACGAGGCCGGGGTGCGGCTCGACGGCGTCTACGTGATGGACGAGAGCCTCGCCAACGCGGTGGCGCTGCCGTTCGCGGCCAGCGTCGCCGTCACTCGCGGCGCGCTTCGAGCGCTGGATGGCCCGCAGCTGCAAGCGGTGATGGCGCACGAGATCGAGCACCTCACCGAGAGCGCACCGCTCCGTATCTCACGGCTCACCCCGCTGTACGGCAAGCTGGGGCTGGCTGCGTTGGCGGGCTATCTGACGCGGGATCCGGCCTTGCACGACGTCATGACGGTGTTCGTTCCCTTGGTCGTGGTGGCGCTGCTACTGCGGGCGGGGCTCGCCGTGTACTGGCGCAGGAGCGAGGACCGCTCGGACGACGCGGGCTTCGAGCACGACGAGTCGACGTATGCGAGTGCGCTCCTTTGCATCCATCACTACAACCTCGCGCAAGTGCACCACGCCACGGACGGCGGACATCGGGCGTTGCGGGAGCGCGTCGCGGCGCTGAAGGACGAGCCTGGGTTCGTGCCCACTCGCTCCCACTCTCGCGCGCCGGAGGCGCTCACGATGATCTCCCTGCTGGTGGCGTGGGCCGGCCTCCTCGTCGTGCGCGCGTTGATCGAGTGACCCACCCCTGGATGAACGAGCCCTGGGGGGCACGAGCTCTCGGACCGGGTAGATGGGTAGGACCGGTCCCGGTCCGGCGTAGGAGGGGCACGAAGCGGGCTCGGCTTCGGGCGCCCGACGCTCCTGTCCGTGTGGTATCTGGGCCACGCGGCGAGTCGCCGAGGGCCCGATGTACGCGAAGGTTGGTGGATGAAGAAGCGCTTCGAGTTTCATGGCGACGACAGCGCCAAGTTCTGGGAGATCGAGCGCAAGGGCGCCGTCGTGCACGTCCGCTACGGGCGCGTGGGCACGGACGGTCGAGTCAGCGAGAAGACGACCGCGAGCCCAGCCGAAGCGAAGAAGCACGCGGAGAAGCAGATCGCGTCCAAGCTGAAGAAGGGCTACCGACAGGTCGGTGAGGGGCAGCCGAGCGCGACAGCGAAGAAGACAGCGAAGACGCCGACCGACGACACGGCCGCGAGCGAGATCGCGGTCGCGGTCGACGCGTGGCGGGCGTTCGCCGACGAGCTGAAGAAGAACGCTCGTTTCGAGGTGAAGTCCCGCTTTGGCAAGCCGATCGGCGAGCGCGCGCTGGCGCGTATCCGGAAGGCGTGGGCCGACCACACTTTGCCTGCGCCGATGGTCGAGTTCCTGCGAGTGGTCGACGGCTTCGACTTCGAAGTGAGAGAAGCGGACCGCGAGGCGCGCGTGTTCCTGAACGAGCTGGGGCAGGACCCGCCCGAGCATCACTTCTGGGGCTCGAAGCGCCACGCGGAGGGTCCGCCGGACCTCCTCTTCGGCGATCTGGAGCCGCGGCCCTTCCTCGTGCTCGACGAGCCGGCTCCGGAGTGGTGTTACGGCTTCCTGATGCTCGGGGAGCTGGCCGAGAACCCGCGGGTCTCCTACCACGCGGCGGCTGAAGAGAGCGTGGAGACGACGGACGATCTCGCGGGCTACCTGGAGAGCAGCCTCGCCGCCACGCGCGCCGCCGTCACCCAGGCCGAGCGACTGCTGATCGAGCGCGAGGGCGGCGCTCAGGCCCCCGAGCCAGCGCCCCCGGCTGGCCGCAGCGAGGGCCTCTTCGTGCTCGCCGATCTCTCCACCCATGACCTCGACGGAACAGGCAAGGAGCGGCTGAAGAAGAGCCGCGATCCGGCGACGGTCCAGGCGCTCGAGGTGCAGATCAAAGACGCGAATCGACCCTTCGACCTCGCGCTGCTGCGCGGCTTCACCGCGCTCGAGCAGCTCACGGTGGCGGGGGCCCCACCCTCCATCGAGCTGTCGCCGCTGAAGAGCCAGAAGAAGCTCTCGGAGCTCGCGCTGTGGATGGGGATGACGCTGTCGAGCGATGGGCAGCGCTGCCTCCCCGATCTGGCGGAAGTCGAGCTCGCGTCCGTGCGAACCGTGCGGCTCTGGGACGTTGGGCGCCTCCCCGACTGGTCCGCGCTCCGGGCGTTCCCGAACGCGCGTGAGGTGGAAGTGACCCTCCGTGACGACAGCAACGAGATCACCTCACTGGATGTCTGGCCGGAGGCCGAGCAGATCTCGATCTCCGGCGTCGGCGAAGCGGTCCAGCTCTCCTCGGCCGCCCGACTGCCGAAGAAGCTCCAGCGGCTCGCGCTGAACAGCCTGGGCCTCGCCGAGATGCCCAGCCCCGAGGGCGGCGCGGCGCTGCTCGAGCTCGACCTCGAATGGAACTCCATCGCGGGGACGCTCGACTGGTCGACGTCTCTCCCGGAGCTCACGACCCTCAACCTGAGCCACAACCAGATCGAGGCGATCGCGGCGCTGAGGGGGCCGCCGAAGCTCACCAAGCTCGTGCTCGATGACAACCTCGTCGCTCACCTCGGCGGACTCGAAGCGCTGACCGCCCTCCAGTCTCTGTCGCTGCGGAAGAACAAACTGACGATGATCGAGAGCCTCGCGGCCCTGCGCGACCTGGAGACCCTCGACCTGGCCGACAACGAGATCCCGGTCATCGCGGGGCTCGATGACCTCGAGAAGCTGCGGACGCTCGACTTGAGTGGCAACCCGTTGACCGACCTCGACGGGCTCGCGGGCGTCGCGGAGGGCTGCGTGGTGCGCCTCGCGAAGTGCGGTCTGTCCAGCAAGCAGAAGCGTGCGGTGAAGAAGCAGCACGGCGAGCGCCTGGAGCTCGACCTCGGTTGAAGCGCGAATCGGGCTCTCGGCGCCGGCCTCCAAGAAAGTAGGGACGGCTACGACTCGCAGCCGTGCGTTGGCCTCGAGTTTGCGAACGTCCCCACGAATGGAGGCGGCCTCGAGGTTCGGACCCAAAAGACCGCTGAGGGGTGAGATTGGTTGCTGCCTCCACCCGGCGCCGGTAGGGTCCGGGCATGGCCGAGAAGCTCGTGAACTGGCGGGGCACCGCGCTCAAGCTCAGTGACCCCGGCGACGGCCGGTTCGAGCTCCGCAAGGATGGGGAAGATGACGTTGCGGTCTTCGACCACGGCGAATACTCGTGGACCAGCGAGCCGGATTGGCTAAAGGCGCTGGGCGGTGGGACTCCCGAGCTCGGTGAAACACTTCTGTTCGAGATGTTTCAGGGCATCTAGCGGTCTCGTCAATGGAAGTAGTCGGCCGCAGCTGAGTCGACGATGGTAGGTCGACATGGGACCCTCACGCGTGTCCTTCCTCGAGCTCGTGACCATCATCGTCGAGGACTACGACGACGCGATCCGCTTCTTCGTGGGCGTGCTCGGGTTCGAGCTGGTCGAGGACTCACCGTCGCTCACGAACGACGGGCGACCAAAGCGGTGGGTCGTCGTCCGCCCGGAGAACGCCGCGACGGGCATCCTGCTGGCGCGCGCGGATGGGCATCGCCAGGCAGCGGCGGTCGGAGACCAGCTCGCCGGGCGCGTTGGCTTCTTCCTCCGCGTCGACGACTTCGACGAGACCTACGAGCGAATGGTCTCCGCGGGCGTGGTGTTCGTGTCGGCGCCCCGGAACGAGACGTATGGTCGGGTCGCGGTCTTCCTCGATGTCGCCGGCAATCGGTGGGATCTGCTGGGCGCGTCTTCGCGGATGTGAGCCGCGCTCCCTGGAGGGCGACGTGGTCCGCGTCCATCGGGGTCTGGGTAGCTGGGTAGGATTCTCCGGAGTCCGCGGGCAGGTCTATGTCAACGATTCGTGCCGGGACAGCTTGTCGATGATGGCGGCGATCCGCTTCTGCCGGGTCGCCTCCCGGCGCGCGCTGTGGAGGCGGTGGTAGATCACGTAGAGGTTCCGGCGGGTGAGCGTCCCGTAGAACGCCTCGGCCTCGGGGTGCTTCTTCAGCTCGCGCAGGAAGTCGTCGGGGATGACCATGTCGGCGGAGCCGGCGTAGGCGCGCTCCCATCGCCCGTCGGCCTTCGCCGCCTCGACGCACGCCATGCCGGCCGGCTGCATGCGGCCCTCCGCGATGAGCCGCTCGACGTGCGCGCGGTTCCTCTTCGACCAGCTCGACTTCGGGCGTCGCGGCGTGAGGCGCTGCAGGTACGACACGTCGTCGAGCTTGCGCTTCAGACCGTCGATCCAGCCCCACGCGATGGCGGAGACAACGCAGTCGTCCCAGGTGACCGTCGCTCGACCCGAGGCCTTCTTGAAGATGCGCACCCAGAGCTCGCGCTCGCTGGCGTGGTTGTCGCGCAGCCAGTCCTCGAGCTGCTCGGGCGTCGCGAAGGAGCGCGCGGATTCTCCTGCCATCTACCTGCCCTTCATCGCGGCCGAACCTAGAGCACCCAGCGCTCGAGCGCGACTCGCGGTCAGGGCCAACTGCGCCAGCAGTCGCAGCACTCCCGCCGGTCCTCGCTGCGGAACGCGACGTCGAAGTCGTCCCCGTCGGGGAAGCGCCCCACCACGCGAGCCACGTACGCGTCGCCGTCGATCGACACCTCGACGTCGGCCACGACCTCCGCCTCCACGAAGCCCGGGACGCTCTCACCGCCGTCGATGCAGGGGGCGGGGCCGCGCACGACGCGCGCGGTCTCCACGGTCGGCGTGCTCGGCGGGAAGCGATCCGGGAAGGCCGCGATGAGGCAGCGCTCCGGCCGCTCGTCGACGAGGAAGTAGTCGTAGATGGCGCGGCACGTGTTCTCGTAGACGTACTGCGACGACTCCGCGCCCGCGTCGCTGCCGCCCTCCGAAGGACGCGTGTGAGACGCGTAGCAACCGGTCGTGAGCGCGAGGGCGCAGCCGGCGAGCAGCATCCATCGGTGCGACCGTCTCCTCATCAGCCGGCCTCCATTCGCACCCCACCTTCGCTGGTCTCACGTCCCAGAGCAACGTCGCTCCGAGCCGGCTCACGTAGCGGTAGTGAGCTCGTCCCATGGCGAGAGCCCCGGGCTTCGGTCTGGGGCGCTGAGGGGGCCATCTCGGGGCTTCCTTCGTCCCAGACCGCTCGCGTAGGATGGTCCCTTCATGGCAGTCATCAGTCGTGTCGATGGGACATCGTTCGAGTTGCCGAGGCAATGTGTCGTCGGACGTATGGGGTCCTGCAACCTGATGCTCGACCACCCAACGGTTTCGGGAATGCACGCGACGATCGCGTACGCGGACGGCGATTGGCGCGTACGCGACCTGGGCAGCCGCAATGGGACACGGGTCGGTGGTGTGCTGCTGCCGCCGGCGGCCGAGCATGTCCTGGAGCCGGGCGCCCGCATCATGTTCGGAGAAGCCGAAACCTGGCTCGTCCGAACCGTCGATCCGCCCGGTGCGTACTCGATGGTCCCTTGGCGACCGACCGACAGTCCCGAGGCCGCGCAGCCCTCGTGCATTCTGCGGCTCTTCGTCAGCCGCGACGGGCGGGAGCTCGACCTCGAGCTCTGTGCGGACGGGCGCAGCGTGCCGGTCACGGTGGACGGCGACGCCCTCGGCCTGCTGATGCGGCTGCAGGACGGGGCGACCGACGGCCGCGAGGAGGCCTCGGCCGAGGCCGCCTGGGTGACCACGACGGAGCTGGGCGTGTCCCCGGACGCGCTGACGAGCGAGCTCGGCCGCATCGAATCGCAGCTCGCGCTCCCAGGACTGGCCCGCGGGGGCCTCGAGCTGTTCGAGCGCCGCGACGACGGGGCCGTGCGGCTGGCGTCGGGGCGCGTTGAGCGGATCGTGGCACAAGAGAACCGCCTCTCCATCGGCAGCTCACACATGACGGCGCTGGAGCGTACGCTCTACCTCGATCCCCCGGCCGGCCTCATCAACCTCACCTACGGCTATCCCGAGGGTCAGAGCCCCTCCTGGATCGAGCAATGCCGCACGACCCCTCCAGCGCCCGGGCAGTCGTGGTCCCACCGCCGCGCGCTGCAGGACTATTTCACCGGCCTCTTCGGGCTGGAGACGGCGCTCCTCACCACCACCGCCACCGAAGCGTTGCTCGTCGCCATCCGAGCCGCACTGCGGGGGGTGGGAGACGAGATCATCGTGCTGGAGAATGGCTTCGACGCTTACCCCGGTCTGATCGAGATGTGCGGCGCCGTGCCGCGCTTCGTGCCGCGCAGCGAAGGGCACCGGCTCCTGCCCGACGCGGTCGCGAAAGCCGTCCGGTCCCGTACGGCGGCGGTCTTGCTCACCTCACCTGACAATCCCACCGGCGTCATCCACGACGCGGCCGCCCTGAGCGAGGTCGGGAGGCGGTGCGCAGCGCGTCGCATTCCGCTCATCCTCGACGCGGTCTTCCACGAAGTCACGCCCGGGCACGCGCGTCCCGCTACACCGGGTGCGTGGGCGCCCGCCTCGCTGGACCTGATGGTGATCGGCGACACCGGCAAGATCTTGGGACTTCGTGGAACGAAGCTCGGCGCTCTGGTCTCCTCTTCGCGACTCGCCGAGCGAGCGGCCGCCGTCGCGGACAACCTCTTCTTCCAGCTCCCCGAGACCAGCCTCTCGACGATCGCGAACATCCTCTCGGATGCCCGCTACCCTGCATACCTCACGGACTTCCTCGCATCGCTGCAGCGAAACTGGGAGATCTTGCGCGACGGGGTCGGACCGGGCGTGTCGATCTTGCCGTCGGAAGCCACCTCGATGGCTCTCATCGACGTCTCGGGGCTCGGCATCCGCGGCACGGAGTTCGCCGACCGGCTGCTCGAGGAGGAGCGCGTGGCCACCGTCGCCTGTGAGAGCTTCGCCAGAGGCGCGCAGCGGCCGATGACGCATCTGGTGCGGGTCGCGCTCGCGCGTCCGGGCTCGGAGATGAGGGAAGCCGCGAGTCGCATCGAGCGACTCCGATCCCGACTCTGCAGGCGCGCCGAGGAGCCGAGACGATCAACTCGACACGAGCGCCACACCGACCAGCAGGATGGCAATCGCGATCCACTGCATCGGCCGCAGCCGCTCGCCGAGGAACACCCAGGCCAGAGCAATGGTCACGGTGCTGAATAGAGAAGCGGTCACGCAGACCAACGACGTCATGCTGCCCTCGAGGGCGGCCCCGTACGAGAGGAAGGCACCGGTGTCCAGCACGCTGATACCGATCAGCAGCACCGCCGCGCCGCGGTTCACGCGGAACCTCTGCCGCTGGACCGCCGCCGCGCCAGCGTGGCCCGAGACCGTGACGATCCTCGAGATCAAGACGGGCAACACGGGACCGAGCGCTGCGAACACAGGCGTCAGCACGTAGAAGGCAGTTCCCCACGCGAGCGCGGCCAGAACGGCCAGGGTGATGCCTCGCTCTCGAAGCCCGTGCGCCGCGCCGCCGAGTGGCCGACTGAGGTTGGAGCCGACGACGCCAAGGCTGATCGCCGCGAGGCCGACCAGCTGTGCGTTCGAAGGCTGCTCACCGCCGAGGATGGCGAGCACCGCGGCGATCGCTCCGAAGCTACTGGCGATAGGGCTCACCAGAGAGACAGGGCCGCGACGGATCCCCTCGTAGAGCCAGGTCGTACCGAGTGCGTTCAGGACGCCGGCGAGCAGCGCCAAAGCGACGAAGGTGACGCGCAGCTGTGTCGGCGCGCCGCCCCACGCCGAGAGCAGCAGAGGGGCGAGCAGCAGCGCCGAGAGGCCCTGGGTGAACAGCACCGTGGAGCGAGTGCCGATCCGGTCTGCGGCCAGCCGCGCGAGGAAATCTGCACCTCCCCAAGCGAGCGCCGCCAACAGGGCGAGGCCCATCGACATGCGAGGCCGAGGCTATCACAGCCAACGGAGCGCCAGGACTCCCGAAGGGGATTGGATGGGCTGACGGCGCGCGCAGCGCAACCGTATGTGCACCGCACGGGGTCCACGGAGGACGCTCTGGGTGAGCTGGAGCGCGCGATCGAGCTAGACGGCTCGCATGGCTTCGCTCGCCTCTACCGAGCGCACTGCCTCCACGACCTGGAGCGCTTCGAAGAGGCAGCCGCCGCGTACGACGACGTCCCCCACGGAGCCTTCCGAGGCCCGACGAGCTGGAGGATGGACCTCCTCGTCGAGCAGCGCGCCCACTGTAGAGGGATGGCCGGCGACCTCGACGGAGCCCGGGCCGACTTCGAGCGTGTCCTGACGCGGTACGAACGGGAGCCTCATCTCGCGCTCTACGCGCCGCCCCGGTACCGCCGCTGGGCGGCCGATGCGTTCCCGGAGCTCGCGGACCGAGTCGAGGCGGTGGAGGCGGTCGCGACCGGCCACTCGTCTTGACAGATCGCCAGGGACGGACGGTGTTGGCCGGCGATCGTGTTCGCCGCCGATCGGGCTCGCCGAGCTCTTGCCGGAGTCGGGGGAACGCGGCATCTGTCGGGCATGCGAGCGCCAGGAACCGACTGGGTCTACAAGATCCTCCCGTGGAGTGACTGGGAGGCCCTCGACGGCGCCGACGAGTGGGCCGGCAGCGAGGCGGATCTACGCGCCGGCTTCATTCGTTTCTCCACCGCGGCGCAGGTGGCCGAGACCGCGCGCCTTCACTTCGCAGGCGCGGAGGAGCTCGCGCTCCTGGGCGTCCCCGCAAACCAGGTGGCGCTCACGTGGGAGCCCTCTCGCGGTGGCGAGCCCTCTCCGCATCTCTACGGCCCCTTGCCGCTCGACGTGATCGACGTGATCGAGCGCGTGGCGATCGGTCCCGAGGGGCACGAGTTCCCGTGGTGGCTCTCACTCGGGTACCCGCCCACCGATTGACCCTCGGGGAGCCTCGGCGGGTAGAGACCCTACGAGTCCCTCAGGGCCTGCGCTCGGCGGTTCGGGAACGATCCCACCTACTACCGCGACGTGGTCGGGATCCGAACGCCATTGACTTCAGTTCAATTAGGACCATCATCCTATTGATCTCGATTCAGTAGCGAAGGGCCGACGACGATGGAGCACACATTCACCAGCACCGCCTCCCAGGCGCGGAAGCGCGCACCGGTCCGCCCCCGGCGGATGCACTTCGACTTCGACTCCGTGAAGGAGCGCTTCTGGTTCAAGGGCAACGGGCTGATCACGGCGACGCTCTCTGCGCTGTCGGCCACGTTCCCGCTGGGCGAGAAGGAGTTCGTGCGGAGCGTGATGCACTACCGCGACCAGATCTCGGACCCCGTGCTTCGCGAGCAGATGGTCGGCTTCGCGGCGCAGGAGGGGCAGCACTCCTACCAGCATCAGCGGGCGAACGCGTGGCTCGACGGCATGGGCTTCGACGCGTCGGCGGTCGAGCGCGAGGTGGAGAAGAACATCGCGAAGCACGTGCGGACGAGCCCGCCCGCGGTGCACCTCGCGTCCACGGTCGTGCTCGAGCACATCACCGCGATCCTCGCCGAGTACATGCTCACGCACCCGCACATCACCGCGGAGATGGAGAAGCCGACGCGTGAGCTGCTCGAGTGGCACGCGGTCGAGGAGATCGAGCACAAGGCGGTCGCGTTCGACGTCTTCGAGGCGGTCAGCGGCGACCGCGACCTGCTGCGCCGCGTCGGCGCGTTGACGACGATCTTCTTCGTCTTCAATCAGGTCCGCCACACCGTCACGGCGCTGAAGGCGCTCGAGCACCGACCGACCCTGCGCGAGTACCTCGAGGCGTACGACTTCTACTTCGGGCCCGATGGCCTCATCACGAAGGTCGCCGGCCCGTACCGCGACTTCTTCCGCCCGGACTTCCACCCGTGGGACCAGGACAACGCTCACCTCATCGAGGCGTGGAAGGCGCGGCACGAGAGCGCCGGGGCCGGCTCCGAGGCGGCCTGAGGTCGGGCTCGCAGCGAGCCACGGAGCGCTCCGCGGAGTTGCGTTCGTTGCGGCGCCCGTGGCTCACAAAGGCACGCGGTTCGCCTCGTCATGTTTCGCCGTCGTGAGTGGCACGTGGGTTGCGATGCGCCCCGCGATGCACCGACGACGGACCGAGCTCGCCCGCATCGTATCGCTCCTGGCCTTTGGCCTGACCGCCTGCTCGAACGCGTCGAGCCCGACCGACGCTGGCCCGCCGACGCGGGACTGTGACGCGAGCGACTGCCCATCGCGGCCGACGGACTCCGGCGCGCTGGACGCGAGCACCACTCCCCCCGCGTGCCGGGCGTCAGACCCGAGCCTGCCGCTCGCAGGCATCCCGGAGGAGGTGCTCGTGCTGCGTCACACGAGCTCACCGTGCTCCACGCACGAGACCGAGCTCCTGGTTCAGAACACCTCGGCCTCTCCGCTGATCTTGGACCGGGTCGAGACGAGCTCGGCGACCTTCCTGCTCGAACCGTTGGAGCTCCCCGTGACGTTGCTCCCCGGCTCGACGATGCCAGTTGGCGTGAGGCTCTCGGAGGAAGCGCGAGGAGAGCAAACCGGAGCGCTCCGCCTCTCGGGGCCGGGAGGATGTTCGGAGCTCCCGCTGCGCGGCATCGCCGCCGACGAAGCGATGCTCACCCTGAATCGCCAGGCCCTGGACTTCGGCGTCGTCGAAGCGGGGACGACCAGCGAGACCCGGGAGATCGTAGTCCTCGCGCAGCACGCGGGCGACGCCACGAGCCCCACGGTCGACGGAGTCTCCGCGTCCCCCGAGTCATTCCAGATCGTGTCGGCCCCTTCGATCCCGTTCGCGCTGGGGTCGTGCGCGCCCGTCACCGTCTCCGTCTCCTTCGACGCGCCCGAGACCACCGGCCCGGTCACTGGCGATCTCCTGCTGGAGCTCGCTCGGGACGGCTTCGCCGTGTTCGTCGCCGTCCCGCTGCGGGCGACAGTCGAGTGAGCGCGGCCGCAGAGGGCGAGCCATCGCGCAGGAGGCCTTTCCATCTGCGGTTGCATCGCACATCCTCGTCAGGTGGGCGGATGCCGCGCGTGCGAGGACGGTGAGGAGGGCTGCGCGCTCGTTCCCGTGTCGCGACGGAACGGGAAGTACAGCCCGCTGCGCCTCGGCGTGATCAGCGTGCTCTGCGACCCGCTGCTGATCCCCTCCCTCATCGCGCTGGGCCGCGGGGTCTCGGAGCTGCGGGAGGTCCGGCGCCGCGAGGCCGAGGGGCACTGGTCTCCGGACCACCGCGACGTTCGCACCGGCGCCGTCTGGGGCATCCTCCTCGGCGGGGCGCGTCCGGCCGCGGCGCTGCTCCTCGCGGCGATCGTCGTCTTCGACGCCCGCTCTCCGGCGCCAGCGCCGCCCCCGCCTGCGCCGCCTCACGACGAGGTCGCCGACCTGATGATGTGCGTCACCCGATGCGCCGAGGACGCGCAGCGGCGCGCGGCCATCGATCAGCTCGACGTGCTCGGCCCCCGCCTCGATCCCGACCAGCGCCGTCGGCTCCTGCGTCACGGGCTCGAAGGTGAGCTCCCCTCGGGGCAGCGAGAGGCGCTGCTGGCGAACCTCGTCGCGACGGACGAGGCCCGCGCCCTGACCCCCGAGGAGCTGCGGCCCCTACAGGCGATGGGCCCTCCGGTTCGCGCGGCGCTCTATCACTACATCGCGTGGCTCTCTCCCGACCCGCCTCCGCCGGCCGATCACTGGACCGCGGTCGGCCTGATGTGGCGCGCCATGTTGCGTCGAGAAGATCGGCCGGCGCTGATCCCGGCCGCGTCGCTCGCGAGGACGCCGCTGCGAGCGGAGGCGCTCTCGGATCTCTTGTCGCTCCCCGACACCCACCCCGCGGCCGGCCTCGCGCTCATTCTCGCGAGCGAGCGATGTGACGACGAGCCTCTCGACGAGCGCCTCGGGCCGCGGCTGCTCGCTCGACTCCGCGCCGAGCCCAGCGAGGCCGACGTGAGGCTGGCCGGCTGCGTCCCCGGGCCGGGCATCCACGAGGCCCTGATCGAGCTCGCGCGCGAAGGCGGGACGCGCGGCGCGGTCGCGCTTCTCGCGGCCCTTCGACGGGGTGGGCAGGTGCCGCGAGACGTAGTCGCGGCGCTCACGGCCGAGCCCACCACATATCGTCGCTTGTCGCGCGACCTGGGGCCGCTGGGGCGGACCGACCTCATCCCGCCGCGGCACCGTACGGTCGCGCACCGGATCGAGATGACGGCCCGAGCGCGCTATCCGTTCGTCACGCGGGTGGAGCGCCGAAGGGTCGAGCGAGACCATACGTGCGTCATCTTCGCGGACGGGGACGGGCGCGACCACGTGGCGTATTGCGGCGCCGACTCTCAGCGCCACCTGGACGTCGCGACCCCGCGCCTCGACGAGGACCACGCCGAGCTCTGCGCGCGCGTCTGCGGACAGGACCCACCGCTGCCTCTACCACCGTCCTTCGACGGCCTGTGAGTGGGCGTCGCCATCTCCGTACTTCCACGGTCGACTCGGGCGTGGTCTCGGTGGGGCGAGAATTTCGGTTCGCACCAGCGTGAACCAGCTCCCCGCGCTGAGCCCCAGCTGCCGGCAAACCACGACTTACCCGGCGGCACATTCCCTGCTACGCGCCGCGACCATGTCTCTCGCCGAGCTCAAGTCGCTGTGCCTCGTCCCAGCGCTCGTGATGGGAACCGCGTGCGGGGGCTCCGGGGGGGCCGAAGGTCCCGTCGAGCCGCAGTCTCTCCGCTCGGCCGAGGTCACGCGCGCGGTCCCCAGCGTCGAGATCGACTCGTCGGCGGCCTTGTCGGAGATGGTCGCGGCGATCGCAGCCGCGGACTGGGGCGGCGCCGTCGATGGAGACGACTGCGCGTTCCTGTGGGGAGACATCGATGTCGGTCCCGGGCTCTCACCGCTACGCGTCGCGGCCGAGGGTGGTCGACCCGCGATCTCCGGGTTCATCGCGTGTGACGACGAGGCGATCGAGCGCGCGCTTCCACAGCCATCCGGCGTGATCATGGCTTGGCGAGGAGACGACCTGGTGATGGCCCACGCCTCGGACATCGGCGACGGCGTCGACTTCGATTCCGCCTATCGAGAGGCCGCGACGGCCGATACGACCGTCCGCGCCTCGTATGTCGTGGTCGCCATCTCCGGAGACGAAGCCACGCCCGCCGCCACGGCGCTCGAGGGCCTCGCGCAGATCACCCAGGTCTTCGGCGCCGAGATGCTGGGCGTGGGGCCGCGCGCCAGCTCCGACGACGGCGACCGATAGACGTTCCCAGCCGCCGTCTCGGCACTGCTCGGCCGCGCAGCGGACGGGCTCGTCCGGCATCGACAACAGGTCTCGGGTCGACGTGACCGCGATGGCGATCCCGGCCGCCACCATCAGCGCGCCGACGCAGAGCCCGAGCCAGGAGAACCACGCGCTCCCCTCCGCGAGCTGCTTGGCGCCGAAGTCGGCGGGGATGTTCGAGTCCGTCATGTCCGCTCCCGTGCCTGGGGGGGCGTGTAGATCACGAACTCATCGCGAACAACTCGAGCATCGCGCGGTGTTCGACGACCTCTCCGAGCTGACGCGGCACAACGGAGACCGGCCGCTGGTCGACGCGCTCGCCACCGAGATCGAACGGGTCCCGGGCGCTCCGTTCCGCGCGACGTGTCTGCAGCGCCCTCATCTGACGTTGGTTCGCGCTTGGCGGCGTCCAACGGCGTTTCTCACGAAAAACTGACACGGAGGTCTACCAGGAGAGTTCTGCGGGCGGAGACACACGGAGATTGATAGCGCCTATCAAATGCGACGGAAAAACTGACAAAGTGGCGAAAGAATGGACTTCTCCGGGCGCGAGCTCACGGAAATCGTCAACGGCAGACATTCGCCGGCTCGGGTGGGAGATCGGCCGCGGTGGCCCTCGACTGCACTACGATGAGGGGACCACGCCTCTTCTTGCACGACGTCGGGCCAGTCGGAGCCGATGCGCGAGCCACACCGCCAACAGCACTCGGGGTCGGTACCCCAGCGAAGGCACCCCATGAAGCTCTGCATCCTCTCCCGCAATCGGTCCTGTTACAGCACGCGTCGGCTCGTCGAGGCGGTGAAGGCGCGCGGCCACCAGGCCCGCGTCCTCGACCCGCTTCGGTTCGCCATCTCCTCGAGCATGGGCCGGCCCGCGCTCTTTTACCGGGGCGCCGAGCTCGAGGACTACGACGGCGTGATCCCGCGGATCGGCGCGTCGGTCACCTTCTACGGCACCTCCGTCGTCCGGCAGTTCGAGCAGATGAACGTCTTCTGCGCCAACTCGGCCATGGGCATCGCGAACTCGCGCGACAAGCTGCGCTCGATGCAGATCCTGAGTCGCTACGACATCGGCATCCCGCCGACCGAGTTCGTGCGCGACAAGGACGACGTGCTGCCGGCCATCGAGCGGGCGGGCGGCGCCCCCGTCATCATCAAGCTGCTCGAGGGCACGCAGGGGGTGGGCGTGATCCTCGCCGACTCCGTCAAGGTCGCGCAGGCGATCATCGAGACGCTCCAGAGCACGCGGCAGAACGTGCTGATCCAGAAGTTCGTCGCCGAGAGCCGCGGGAAGGACCTGCGCGCGTTCGTGGTGGGCGACCGCGTCGTGGGCGCGATGCGCCGCACCGCCGTGGGCGACGAGTTCCGGAGCAACGTGCACCGGGGTGGCCAGGTGCAGTCGGTCGAGCTCGACCCCCTGTACGCGCAGACGGCGGTCCGCGCCGCGCAGATCCTCGGCCTCCGCGTCGCGGGCGTCGACATGCTGGAGGGCGCCACCGGCCCGAGCTTGATGGAGGTCAACTCCTCGCCGGGCCTCGAGGGCATCGAGGCCGCGACGGGCGCGGACATCGCGGGTGAGATCGTCGACTACGTGGTCGAGAACGTGGCGCACCCCGAGCTCGACATCCGGCAGATGCTCACGGTCAGCAAGGGCTACGGGGTCGTGGCGCTGCAGGTGGGCGACGACGTGCTCGCCAACAAGACGATCGAGGCCTCCGGGCTGCGTGACCGTGACATCGTCGTCCTGAGCCTCGCTCGGGATGGCAAGATCATCCCCAACCCCAAGGCCAGTCGTGAGCTGCTGGTCGGCGACCGCCTGACCTGCTGGGGCAAGTACGCGAACGTGCGCGACCTCTTGCCGCCGCTGCCGAGGCGCACGCCCGGGCGCCGCAAGAAGAAGGCACCCAAGGAGGCGTGAGTCTCCTTCGCGGGGGGAGAGCCTTCGGTCCCGGCCGCGCGAACACCGACCGCTGACGGACGCTGGCGTCGCCGGAGTGCGGGGGAAGTGCGCGCGCCTCGCCCGCGTAGGCTGGTGCATGAAGGTTTGGTGGCTGGTCTCGGTCGTCGCGTTGGGGCTGTTGCCCACCGCGCCCGCTTCCGCGTCGGTGGTCGCGCACACCGTCACGCCCGCCTCCGACCCAGGCCTGCCTGGCGTCGACGTCACCGTCGCCGAGCGCGCCGACGGTAGCCTGCTGTTCACGATCACGGTGCAGCCGGCCAGACTCCCGGTGCAGCCGCCGCGCCTCACACGGCGCCGCGGAGCCAGTCCGGTCGAGGGGCGTTGGAACGACCCGACCGCGGTCCCGCTCGTGGCCCGTGTCGTGGTCGCGGGAGCCGACGTGCCCACCGCGACGATCACGCTCATGCGCGACTTCGGGTTGGTCGGGCACCACTACACGATTCCGGTGGCGGCCTGGGCTCAGCCCTGATCTGATTCCAGCCGCGCGGCCGTCCGAGCGGAGAGGACGCGAGCACGGGACCTCGCATCGTCGAGCCCGCGCGGGGAGCGCGCCTGGACGTCCGCGTGCTCTTCGGGGTCTGGTTGCGCCGCGACCGCTGAAGTGAAGGGAGAGATGGCAGTCCGCGGGTGTACAACTCGGCGATGGAGACGCTCGTCGCGAAGCTCGTCGCGCGCATCCGCGACGCGGAGGCCGCTGGCCGGACCTGGGAGCTGACGGACCTCGCGGGCCGTCGAGCGCTGCGCGTACGCCGCGATGAGGGCGTCGAGACCACGTTCCTCTCGGACGAGCAGGAGGCCGCGCTCCGCGAGATGCTCGTCGAGGGCCCGCCCACGCTCGACGTCGAGGGCTTGCCGCGATGCACGTGGGACGCGCGCCGCGGCGCGTTCCTGGCGGCCGTCGACGGCGTCGACCTGCGCGTCGAGACGTCGCTCGAGGCGAAGCACCGAGACGCCGAGGGGTTGGCGCGTGCGGCCCGAGCGTTCGGACGGGTGCGCGCGCGCCTCCAGTCGATCCGGACCGAGACGGCCGAGAAGCTGCTCCCCAACGCCGAGGCCTGGGGCGCGCCGACCGACCTCGCGGCGCTCACCGCGTGCCTGACGATCGTGTCGATCGCCGTGAACGACGATCCCCGGTACGCCGACGAGGCGCACGTGATGATGTCGGACGGCGACGCCTTCGCGGGGCACTGGATCGAGGTCTTTCTGGACGAGGACGCGGTGGTGATGGACGCCTCCCTCGCGGGCTGAGTGGTTGGGTCACGAGCCGCGTGTCCACAGTGGGCGCGTGTCATTGGGGCGGAGATGGCTGAGCTCCGACGGCGGTGGAGCGTCGGCGATCCCGCGCTTGCGCGCGCCGTCGTCGGCTACCTGCCGAGATCTGGCCCCAACCTTCGGGTCGAGCTCGATCACGCCTCGCGTGGCCTGCACAGCGCTGGTCAGGTGTCGAGGACGCACGGCGTTCGGTGGAGCATGGCTCCAAGCTACGCGAGTCGGGACAATTACATCATCGGCGTGGAGCGGGCTCCGGTCGCGCTCCCGTCTCCGGTCTTCGGGCGGAGGTGTAGCGCCTGGGAACCAAAGCGCCGCGCCGTGGTCCACGGGGCGTGCGGTGGCAGAGAACGAGGATCATCGCGGGGTATGCCGCGCTCGGTGGGTTGATCTTGTCGAGCATGGTGGTCCCTCTGCAGTGGCAGGCGCGTGAGCTCGGGGAGGGGTACGCGGCGGTCGTCGTCGGGGTCGCCACGCTGGTCGTCGTCGCCGCGGCGCTGGCCGCGCGGGCGCGCTGGGGGCCGCCGGAGAGCCCCGAGTCCCTCGTGCTGGTGGCCTCCATGCCCGTCATCGTGCTCGGGGTCGCGCTCGTCGGGCTGCGGCTCGAGGTCGGGTTCGAGCTGCCCGACCTGATCCTCGAGCGCGAGGCGTCGATGCAGGTGGTGATCGCGTGGCGGCGCTGGGGGAGCGCGACGTCGCTGGGGCTCGCCGCGAGCCTACTTGCGGCCAGCGCGGTGCACCTCGAGGCTCGCTCGCGCTCGCAAGGGGTGCGGCGGATCGCCGCCCTCGCCCTGCTCGTTGCCGTGTTCGTCTACACCGCGGCGATCCCGGCGGGCTGGGCCGACAGAGGAGGGCTGCAACTGCCCGCGGCGCTGGTCGAGCACCTCCTCGAGAGCACTCTCGGCTGGCGAGTCGCCGCCAGCTCCGCCGTCGGGGTCTTCGCCTTCGCCATGGCCATCGCCCTCGTGGGTCGCGCCACGAGTCGCCGTCGCGCGCTCCTCGCGTCGGTCTCCGCGGCCGCTGCGGTGTGGGTGGTCGTCCTCCCGGAGGCCCTGCGCGCCGAGTTTCCAGGCTTCTTCTGCTTCGGCCCACGACCCGGCCCCGCGTCGTTCACGGCCATGGTGCTCGGGGCGTATGAGTCGAGCCTCTTGGCGGCTGCGATCATGGCAGCTCCGATCCTGCTGCTCGGGGGCCTGCGGGCGCGCCGTTTGGATCGGGCGCGCGGCGACGTCGCCGTCGTCGGAATCGTCGCCACCATGACGATCGCGCCCGCTCTCTGCGTCCTCCTGCTGTGGGAGCCCGCCTATCATCGGCTCTCGTCGACGAGCGATCCTGCGGTGGTGCACCAGGAGGTGGAGGTCCTCTTGCCGAGGCGCTCCGGGAGGCCGGCGTGGCTGCAGTGGATGGGAGGCCATGACTGGCCGATCGCGGTCATCGATCGGCAGGGGCTGCGAGTGGAGGCGAGCCGGATGTCGTGGGGCGAGCTCCGCCGCCCCGGCGGCCCGGGTCGCCTGCAGGAGCTCCTACCGCGTGAGGAGAGGCCCGCGTGGCAGCAGGATGAGGCGCCGCACGGCGCCCGCCTCTACGCCGACCACGAAGTGCCAGTGGAGAGGATCGTCGAGCTCACGCGCGGAGCGCGCCTGGACGGCTTCGTGCTCTTCGTCGACGCGCCGACCCAGCCCTTCCGCGAGAGTCTCGACGTTCCGGAGCGCGAGGTGGAGCGGCTCACTGTCTGGCTCTCCGAGCCCGGCCAGGCGGGCGACGGACGCGCGCGCCTGACGCTCGAGGGCCGCCAGCCCCGCTGGCTCGGACCCTTCGATGTGCTCGTCGATCGGCCGCGGCCGGGGTTGTCGCTCGGTGCGTGGCTCGAAGAGATGCATCGCGCGGCCAAGGCGGCGGACGTGGATCTCGTCCTGCTCGACCCGGGACGTGCGCAGGAGTAGGCGCGACGCGGTGCGGACGCTGACCTGGCGAGCCGCGATGGCTGGGAAGACCCACGCGAGGGACACGAGGCACGGGAATTCCCGTGCTGGACTCGCGCTGATCTGTCGGGTTCGTGGTAGTCGAATGGCCATGAGCGCACGGGTGTGGTTGGAGGGTCTCGGGTCACGGCTCGTGCCGCATGAGCGGGTCGAGATCGCTCGGCTCTCGGACGGCGAGCGCGTCGTGTTCTGCCATCACGGCGAGCCCATGCGGCAGGCGATGGTCGCGCCGCGCGACGGGGCCCTCGCCCTGGCGCTGGGGGCGGACACGACGAGCGCGGCAGAGGTCTTCGCGTTCATGGAGCCCATCGATCCGACGCCGGACTGGCGCATGGTGACGAGCGGCTTCTCCTGCGACTGGCCGCAGGGCTGGACGATCTTCGACACACCCCACGACGTCGCGTGGCCGTTCGAGCTCGTCCAGACGCACCCGCAGGGCGAAGCGATGGTCTACCTGCAGGGCTTCTGGCCTCGCGCCGAGGCGCCCGAGCTCGACGGGCTCGTCGCCGAGGGCATGCAGCTCGCGGGTCGCGCCGAGCTGGCGATCTCGCCTGCACGCCGCGGCGAGTGGATCGCTCTGGCGTACGAGCACGCCGGAGTCGCCTTCGTTCAATACCGGCTCCGCTTGGACCTCGAAGACGGCAGGGCGGCGCTCGTGACCGCCCAGGCGCCGGCGCCGATGGGCGAGACCGCGTTCGCCGCGGCGAGGACGCTCGCGACTTCATTGGCGCTCCACGCCTCGCCGGCGTGAACGGACTCATCGTCGTGAACGGCTCAGAGCGACTCGCCCAGCGCGATCCCCGCGCGCGTGCCGCTCGCCAGAAAACGTGGCCCGAGCGTCGGCGTGATGTCGCGTGGGCCGCCGGCCAAGAGCTCCACGGGGCCGATGCCGTTGGCGCCGACCACGAAGTCGCCATAGCCGTCCCCGTTGACGTCACCGACCCCCGTGATGGGCGTGCCCCGGTCGCTGCTGGTGCGATCGAAGGCCAACGAGCGTGATGCGTCGAGCCCGTCCGGGCCCCCGAAGAAGATCGTGATCGAGACGGGGTCTGGAGAGCCCGTCACGTCGGCCTCCTGCGAGGCCACGATGTCGTCGTAGCCGTCTCCGTCGAAGTCGCCGCGCGCCAGCGAGCCGAAGTCCCAGAAGGCCGGGCCGCCGGGCAGGTCGACGCTGCCGGCGACCGCGTCCACGAGCCCGCTCGAGGAGCCCAGCCACCAGACGACGCGCGGGCCGCTCGCGTCGAGCACCGCGACGTCCGCGTAGCCGTCGCCGTTGACGTCCGCGTTGCCCACGAGGGCGCGGATGCTGAACCTGGCCGGGACGACGAGCGGCGTCTCCGTGTAGCTGCCCGCGTCGCTCTCGAGCCAGGCGAGGCGGCCGATGTCGGGCCACTTCAAGAGATCGCCGTCGCCGTCGCCGTCGACGTCGCCCGCGCCCATCACGGTGTGGTCGGGCCAGGTCGTGCTGGGGCTCGTGCTGATGCCGCCGGCGGCGCCGAGGTGCAACACGGTCGTCTCGACCGAGCGGAAGTCGACCGTGGTCGTTCGCGCGATGAGCAGGTCCGCGTAGCCGTCGGCGTTCACGTCGCCGGCGGGGAAGAGTCGGTAGCCGTTGCAGGTGTCGCGTCCTCCCGTGCAGCCGGGCAGCTCGGTGGGCGTGGTGGCGTCGACGCCGCCGACGGTGCCCCGGTAGACGTAGACGTGGCCGCGGCCGCGGGACATGACGGCGAGGTCTCCCCGGCCGTCCCCGTCCACGTCGCCGACCAGCGCGATCGGGTTGCCGAAGTTGGGGTCCGAGCCGGAGGGCGAGCGCACGGTCTGGTCGGGCGAGAGCTCGTCGCCGCCGGGGATGCTCGTGAAGATGGTGACCGTGCCGTAGGAGCCGACGACCACGTCGGCCAGGCCGTCCCCGTCGAGATCGCTGCCGGCCCAGGGCGGTCGCGGCGCGCACTCGGTGCCGCGGAGCGCGAAGCCTTCGTCACAAGAGCGCGCGCACGCGCCCCCCTCGCACATGGCGGTGCCGTCGGCGGGCGCCTCGCAGGGGGAATCGCAGCCGCCGCAGTGGGCAGCGCTGGTGTCCGTGTCGACGCACTCGGCCCCGCAGAGGGTCAGGGTGCAGCTCGGGCCCGCGTCCTCCTGCGTCGCTGCGTCGTCCATCGGCGCGCCGGAGTCCGGGTCGATCGAGCCCGAATCCAACCCGGCGTCGGCCGGAGCCGCGGCGTCCGGGTCGGCCGGTGGCTCCCCACAGGCGGCCAGGAGGAGAGCGAGCAGTAGGGGCGTCCAGCGCATGGCTCAGTCTACGCCAACGGCCTCGCGACCTGCCTACCGAGCAGACCGACGTTCGCCTCAGCGGGCGGGCAGGCCGAGGAACCGCTCCGGCTCCTGCGCGAGGCGTCGATAGAGCTGCGCCGCGATGAGGCGGTGCGCGGCGACCGTGGGGTGATCGTCGTCCTCGAGGATCGCGTCGGCGCCCAGGTGGGTGGCGAGCGCCTCGGTCGGGTCGACGCAGACGAGCTCGAGGCGCGCGCAGATCGCCATCACCTCGCGCGTGGGCTGCCCGACGTCGATCCGCTCTCCGGGTTGCAGATCGAAGCGACTCCACCGTCGTGTGTCTTCGGGATCGGGAAAGCGCAGCTCCCGCGTGAGCGTCGAGAGCGTGGGCACGAGGACGACGGCGAGCTCGAAGTCGTGCTCGCGCGAGAGCTCTCCGAGCTGGCGGAGCGTCTCCTCCAGCACCTGGTAGGCGAGGCGAAACGTCGGCGGCACCGGCGTGATGTATCCGGCGAACTCGCCGCCCACGTAGTCGTTCATGGGGATCCCGTGCTCCTCCGCGGGCGCGGGGCTGAACGGGGTCCCCGCCGAGTGGGCGAGGAAGCGGAGGAACAGCAGGTGGCCGAGAGCGGAGTGCCGGCGGATCCAGCCGGCGTGCGGCCACCGAGCCCCCCTCACCTGCGTCAGGTTGTGCTGGAGATCGTTCGCCATGAACAACCCCAGCACCACGACGTCCGGCTCGAGGACGAGCAGCCGGTCGCGCAACAGGCGCAGCTCCCCGACCGTCGTGAGCCCCGGGACTCCGGTGTTGATCACCTCGACGCGTCCGCCGCCGTCGTGGATGCGACGGAACTGGAGTGGGAACGCGTTGCGGGCGCCGACGCCGGAGCCCGCCGTGCCCGAGTCCCCGACGAACAGCATCCGCCAGGTGTCCTCGGGCTTGTTCACCTCGTGCTCGAACTGATGCGGCGCGAAGCGCCCGCCCGGCACGAGCGGCGGCCCGTAGATCCAGCTCTCGGCCTCGACGTCGCCGTAGGTGTCGTCGAACTCCACGGCGAGCCGCTCTTGCTGTCCTTCGTAGCCGAAGAGCCGTAGCGCGACCTCGGCCACCAGCAGCGCGACCGCGGTGGACGCGAGGACGAGGCCAACCTTGCCGCCCACGATCGAGCGGGATGGGAAACACGTCACGACCGTGAGTCGCGGCACGACGCCAAGCTGCTTAAACTGAGCGCGCTCCGCGGCGCCTGCGGGCCGGGCGCCGAACGAGGGGACGGTTGGGCACGCGCTCCCGGCCTACCCGAGCGCTCCCATGCGGGCTCCGCCCCGCAGGAGAGCGCGCCACGACGTCACGCCGCCGTCCCGGGTCTGTACGCCGGTTGCGCCTGCGAGCCAGGCGCAGCCCCGCGTCCCCGTCGGCGTGCTTCGTGCTGTGAGGCTGACTCATGGTGACGGCGACGGAGCAGTCGGGCTGGGTTCGGGCGGCGGCGATCACGGCCCTGCTCGCCGGTGGGTGCGCGCAGCTCGAGCACACCCGCGCCGCGGACGACGACGCGGCGACGGCGTCGGACGCAGAGCTGGACGGAGGCCGCGACGGCGACGGAGGGGCCTGGCCAGAGGACGATGGAGGCGTCGAGCCCGGCTCCGATCTGGACGGCGGGGTGGCAGAGGACGCGGCGCAGCCAGACGCGGGATCGGCGCAGGACGCAGGCCTCAGCCCGACCTGTCCCAGCTACCGCTTCCGACACCTCCAGGCCTCGATGCAGCGGAGCGACTCGGTCGCGCAGCGGCGCGCATCGATCGACGCCGCCTTCGACGCCGGCGCGCACACCATCAGCTGGACGGAGATCCAGAACATCGAGGCCGTGCGGCGCATCGACGGCCGTCGCGGCTGGGCGACCTTCTGGCCTTCGGGGCGCGCCGAGGTGTTGGCGCGGAACGCGGTCCCGATCTCGTGGCGCACCGACACGTTCGAGCTCCAGCGCGGTCGGACCTGGCAGGCGTCGTCTGGCATGGCAGGGGTCTCGCCGTCTCGCTGGGTGACCCGCGTCTGGCTTCGACATCGCGCGAGCGGTCGGATCCAGTCGCGACTCGCGCACCACTCGGTGTCGGGCGTGGATGGAGCGGCCAAGCCGCCGATCGAGTGGCGCCGGATGGTGCACGCGCAGAACATCGCGAAGTTCCGGGAGGTGATGCGCATCGGCAGCGTGCCCGTCATCGGCTCGGCCGACTTCAACACCACCCGTCTTCGGAGCCTGCTCGGGCCGAGCTTCCTCTACGACGTCCCGTCCAGCGGTGGCTCCCACGGGCGGCGTCTGATCGACTGGATCGTGCGCCGCCCGCATCCGGAGCTCCGACGGACCGGCGTGCGTTTCATGACCCTCGGCACCAGCGACCACCGCGGCGTCCGCGCGGCCTACGCCTACACACCCCCGTGTGGCGGCTGAAGCCAGCTCGATGCGAAACCGCCGCAGCTCGCCGAACCGGGCGCAGCGCGACCCTCAAAAGTGTCGCTTGAACACAAAATCATCAGCGCTACCGTGGACGCATGCCTGGACGCCGACTTCTCGACGAGGGCCACCCGCGCCTCGCGCGCTACGACCGTCGCGATCAGGTGCGCCGACGCGCGGTGCTGCGCGAGACCGTCGCCGCGCTCGAAGCGGCGGACGGCCGCTACCACGCGCTCGCCGAGACGAACCTCGCGCGCTGGCGCGCCGCCGCGACCTCCCCCGAGTCGACCGGCGAAGTGCGCGTGCTCGAGGACGACTGGGGCGCGGCGACGCACGCGCTGACCCGCCATCACGGGCGCTGCTTCGCGGTCCTCAACATGGCGAACGCCCATCACCCGGGCGGCGCGTACGTCGAGGGCACCGCGGCGCAGGAGGAGAACATGTTCCGCCGCACGGACTGCCACTTCACCATCGACGACGACGAGATGGATCCGGAGACGGAGCGCTACCGCCCGGCCACCACGGCGCTCCTCCGCGGCGTTGCGGGCGCCGTCTACCTCGACACCGCGCGCCCCCGCGTGTGCGTCCGTGGCCCCGAGGATCGTGCGGCGGACGACCTCGGCTACCCGTGGCTCGCCGACGACGAGGTGTTCCCGTTCTTCGAGCTCCGCGCCGCCGCGCAGGACTGCCGGGCCAAGAACTTCGACGAGGACGAGGCGCGCCGCCGCATCGCCGCCCAGCTCGACACCCTCGTCGCGGCGGAGCAACGCTACGCCGTCCTCTCCGCGTTCGGCTGCGGCGCGTTCCAGAACCCCACCCGGAAGGTCGCGCGCCTCTACCGGGAAGAGATCGACCAACGCCGCGACGACTTCGCGCTGATCGCGTTCGCGATCTTCCACCCCGGATACGGGCTCGACAACCGCCCCCCCTTCGCCGAGGCCTTCGGCGGCGGGTGACGCCGAGCACGACCTCGGGGCGCAGCACCTCGACGGACGTGGACGAGACCGTGGGGGCTCGCCATGCTCTGCCGATGCCAGTGCCGATCGGTAGCGCGCACAGTGCCCACGCCACAGCGGAGATCGCGGGCGCCTACCGATGCGCGCACTGCGAGCGAGAGTTCGTCGCGCACGCGTTCGGGGAGAGCAGTGGGGAGTCCTTCAGCCCGCTCTTCCTGCGCGAGGAGGGGGCCGCGAACGCCGCGGTCGCGAACGCGCGCGAGCACGCCCAGGCCGACGCCCACGAGAACGTCCTCATCGCCCCGTGCCCTCGATGCGGTCTCCGACAGCCGCGCGTCGCGCTGCGCTTCTGGGGGTTCTGGGGCTTCGTCACCGCGCTCCCCGTGCTCGCCATCCCGTTCATCGGGGGCTTCGCGTGGCTGGTCTACGGCGGCTGGCAGGCCGGCCTCGTGGCGTTGTTCTTCACGTCCTTGGCCGCGTTCGCACTTCGAGCTGCCCACCAGAAGTGGACACAGGGTTGGAGGGTCGTGAGGTTCGAGCCAGCCGTGACGAGCCGCGCTCAGCCCGCCAGCGCGGGAGCCACCCGGCGGCCGAGGTGATGGTGAAGCGCCGTCCGGGATCCCATGGCCGCCTGCTCCGCTCTCGCGACATCGCGCAGCGCCTCCCGTAACGGAGCGCATGGGGTGGCCGTCGGGGCGCGGCGAGTCGGGGACTGCACGCATGACGCGGGGATAGGACGCATGAACGCCCTCTCCAACATTGTCAGAGTACACGTTCTGCGAAACCGACAGGGCTGAGGCGCGCCGACAGGCCAGCAGATGAGGGGCTTCCGCCGCTGGCGCCTGGTCTCCTCGTCGCTCGGACCCAGGTCGATCCGAAGGGCGGACGCGCCAGGGCGGCCATGGTAGTAGAGCCGCGATGACTGGGAAGATTCAGAAGGTCGCGGTGCTCGGCGCCGGAACGATGGGGCACGGCGTGGCGCAGGTGTGCGCGATGGCCGGCATGGACGTGTGGCTGCGGGACCTGAACGACGAGGTCCTCGCGCGCGGCGTCTCGGGCATCGAGAAGTCGCTCGCGAAGCTCGCCGAGAAGGGGAAGATCTCCGAGACGGATCGCGACGCCGCGCGTGGCCGCGTCCAGACCACGACCGATCTGAAGCAGGCCGTCGCCGAGGCGGACCTGGTCGTCGAGGCCATCCCGGAGAAGATGGCGCTGAAGCTCGAGACCTTCGCCGCGCTCGGCGAGCACGCGCCGAAGCACGCCATCCTCGGCACCAACACGTCGTCGCTGAGCGTCACCGAGATCGCCGGGGCGAGCGGGGATCCGGGGCGCGTGGTGGGCTTGCACTTCTTCAACCCGGTGCCGCTCATGAAGCTGCTCGAGATCGTGCGCGGGCTGTCGACCAGCGACGGGAGCGTCGAGACCGCGCGCGCCTTCGCGGACACGATCGGCAAGGAGCCGATCGTGGTGAAGGACTTCCCGGGCTTCGCCACGAGCCGGCTCGGGGTGATCCTCGGTGTCGAGGCCATCCGCATGCTCGAGAGCGGAGTGGCGAGCGCGGAGGACATCGACAAGGCGATGGAGCTCGGATACCGCCACCCCATGGGCCCGCTGAAGCTGGGCGACCTGGTCGGGCTCGACGTGCGCCTCGCGATCCTGGAGCACCTGCACAAGGAGCTGGGTGAGCAGTTCCGGCCGCCCGCGCTGCTGCGGCAGATGGTGCGCGCAGGCAAGCTCGGGCGTAAGTCCGGCGAGGGCTTCTACAAATACACCTGAGCGGCTTCGCAACGGGTGCGCGCGGTTCGGTCCGCGAGCGTGTCGAATCGCCCCGATCGTGCGGCCGAGCGCGGGTTCTGCGCCATCTCGCCGGGGGCCCGGAGTTGGCACGAAGGCTGCGCTCGTACTCCTCGATGGCCCAGCGAGGAGGACCCCCCATGGCAGCTCAGGACCACAACAACGATCACGCGAACGTCGTGGATCTCTACGGCTCCGAGCGTAGCCGCGCGCGGCGGGACAGCTCCATCCGGCCCCGGGTCACCACCGTGGAGCCGGGCGATCTCTCGGGCACGAAGAACCAGAACCCGGAAGGGATGCCGCTGCGTGAGCTTGTCCTCGAGGACTGGCGCACGCACGACTCCGACCCGAGCCAGCTCGGCTTCTGGGCCCTCGCGGTGCACCGCTTCGGCAACTGGCGCATGGGCGTCGAGAACCCGAAGGTGCGCGCCGGCCTGAGCGCGGCGTACAAGGCGCTCTACCAGGGCGTGACCATCGCCACCGGGATCGACCTGCCGTACTCCACGAAGATCGGGCGCCGCGTCCGCTTCTGGCACCACGGCGGCACGGTGATCTCGGCCCGCGCGGTCGGCGACGACGTCGTCTTCCGGCACAACACCACGGTCGGCGTCGCCAGGACGGACGCGCCCGTGAACGACAAGCCCGTGATCGGGAACCGCGTCGACGTCGGCGTCGGCGCCGCCATCCTCGGCCCCATCGAGGTCGCGGACGACAGCGCCATCGGCGCCAACGCGGTGGTGGTCAAGACGAACCTCCCGGGCGAGGTACTCGTCGGCATCCCGGCCCGCCCGCTGAAGAAGCAGCAGCGCTAGAGCCCCCGTCGCAGAACGGATCTACCCTCCGCTCATGCGACGCTCACTCTTCGGCGCCTTCGGGCTGTCTCTCTTCCTCGTGGCCTGCGGCGCGGACGCGGAGGCGCTCCCCGCCGACGAGGCCCGCCAGCAGCTGACGGACCGCAACTGGATCGACGTGTGGCCGGAGTCCAAGGACGAGCAGCTGCACGTCTACCGGTTCACGCCCTCGATGGGCGGCGGCGTCTTCCAGGACCGCACGGTGTTCCAGGGCAACTTCGAGCTGTTCCAGTTCGAGGCGTCGGGCGAGCAGATCCGCTTCCACTTCCCCGGCCCGGAGGAGCGCGTGACGACCGCCTACCGCATCGAGCCCGTCGATGGGCCGGCGCCCTTCACGCACCGCCTCGTGCTCGAGGACGATCCGCGCGGCCCGGGCACGTACTACGGCTGGAACGAAGGCCAGACGGCCTCGCCGTTCCGTCAATGAAATCCCTCCGCCTCGGCCCGGTCTGGGGGCTCATCGCGCTCGTCGCGCTCGGCGTGACCTGGACCCAGAACATCCAGTGGATGATGGCCAACCCGGGCGCGTCGCCCTGGAAGTTCGTCACCGACGGCTTCGTCAACCACGCCGCCGCGAGCCTCAGCTGGGACCTGCTGCTGCTCACCGCCGCGTGCATCGTCTTCATGGTCATCGAGGCCAGGAAGCACGGCGTGCGCTTCCTCTGGGCCTACATCGTGTTCGCCTTCGCGATCGCCATCTCCGTCACCTTCCCGCTCTTCCTCTGGGCGCGGGAGCGCGCGATGGCCAAGGTGACTTGAATCGTGTAGCGTCGAGCGATGCGGCCTCCGCTCCCCACCGTCTGGCTCGTCGTGTGCGCGATCGCTTGTGCGCTCGGTGCGGGCTGGAGCCTCCTCGCGGCCGTGGCGTTCTCGGCCACCGAGGGGTTCACCGCGCCCGTCCCGTTCGCGGGGTTGCTGCTGATGCCGGTCGCGCTCGGTCTGTTGCGGCGCGAGGCGGCGGCGCGTTTCCTGGCTCTGTTCCTCCTGCCGTACCTCGCGCTGTGTGTCGTTCAGCGGTCCTTGCACGAGGTGGTGGTGGAGCCCGGCGCGTGGCGCTGGGCGCTCGCGGCGTGCGCGCTCGTGCCCGCGCTGGTCTGGGGCTGGCTCTGGACTCGCTCCGGGCGTCGCGTGTTCGGGGTGCTGCGCCGCGCCCAGCTCGAGCGGGCCGCGGACGGGGCGCCGCTCCTCGACGCCGGTAGGTGCTCCGTCCTGGCGGGAGGCGCGCACTGGCCTGGCTCGAGCGCGCACGTTCGCTGCCATCGGTGCGGGGGCGCCTTCGACTCGGGTGTGCTCGGAGAGTGCGCGAGCTGCGGAGACGCGATGCTGACCCGGCCCATCCTCCGCGTGCGCTCCCGCCCGGCCAACGTCGTCGCGGTGACCTGGGTGGCCGGCGCGCTCAGCCTGTACGTGCTCGGCCGGCTCGCGGGCGCCCTCTCAGCGTCGCTGCTCGACGGCCAGTTCGACACCGTCGCCTTCGTGGTCGGTGTCGGCATGGCGGGCGCGATCGCGTGGCCTGCGGCGCATCTCTGGCGCGGCGGGGTGCCGTCCGCGCGAGGGTGGCTCTCGACCGTGTTCGGGCTCGCCGCCGCGGCCTGCGCCACCTCCGTGATCGCGTCGTCGCGCATGGCCCTGATGCGCTTCGGCGACCCCGGCGAGCTGTTTCACTGGTTCTTCGTGCTGATGTGGACGGGCGCGCTCTTCCTGGTGCTCCACTGGCACATCCGGCGCGACCGCGTGATGGCTCGCTGGATGGAGGTCGGATCGATCCCCCCCACCCGCTCGGAGCTGAAGGCGCGGGGCGGGACCCTCTCCTTCGACGAGCACGCTTCGGCCACCGGCATCCCTGGAGCCGAGCTCGCGCTGGTGCATTCCCTGCCCGTCGAGGAGGATGTCCACGTGAGCTGGAGGGACCGGTCCTGGACCCTCGACGCCGAAGGGGCGTGCCCCGGCTGCGGATCGTGCGCTCTCGCGGACCTCCCGGCGGGCCGCTACTGCGGCCAGTGCGGGCACCTCGATCCGGCGGAGAAGCGCACCTACCGGGAGTAGCCCAACCCGCGGTCCCGCGCGTCAGCCCTCGGTCTGCTCGACCGCCGCGAGCCGGCCGGTGCGGGACACCCACCAGTCGAAGAGGAGCGTGCCGAGGGGTGGGAACGCGGCGGCGACTCCGAGGGCGGTGACGCCGAGGCCCCAGCGGAAGCGCATCGCCGCCGCGAGCGTGATGGGCACGTAGGCCAGGAAGGCCGCGCCGTGCAGCGCGCCGAAGATGCGCACGCCGAGCGGGTCGCCGCTGATGACGTACTTGAAGAGCATGCCGATCAGCAGGCCCACCCAGGTGAAGGCCTCGAAGACGGCGATGGCGCGAAACGCGAGGGCGAGCATGTCGCCGGGAGCATGGCGCGCAGAAAGTCTGCGTCCATCCCGCGGGTACCCCGTCTGCCCATGTGAAGCCATTCTCCGAAAGAGAGGGAAACATGAAGCAGGAAGAAGTCAGGAAGACGGTTCGAGACCACTACGCCGAGGTGGCGCGCACGGACGGCGCGGTCGGCTGCGCGCCGGGGTGCTGCGCGCCGGGGGCGCAGAGCTCCCTCGCGCTCGGCTACAGCGAGGCGGATCTCTCCGCCGTGCCCGAGGGCGCCAACATGGGGCTCGGCTGCGGCAACCCGCAGGCCATCGCGCAGCTCCAGGCGGGGGAGACGGTGGTCGACCTCGGGAGCGGCGGCGGCTTCGATTGCTTCCTCGCCGCGCGGCAGGTGGGCGAGGAGGGCCGGGTCATCGGCGTCGACATGACGAGCGAGATGATCGAGAAGGCGCGGAAGAACGCCGCGAAGCTCGACGCGAAGAACGTCGAGTTCCGGCTCGGCGAGATCGAGTCGCTGCCCCTCCCCGACGGGACGGCGGACGTGATCCTGTCCAACTGCGTCATCAACCTGTCGCCCGACAAGGAGCGGGTGTTCGCGGAGGCGTTCCGCGTGCTCGCGCCGGGCGGACGGCTGGCCATCTCCGACGTGGTCGCCCTGAAGCCCATCCCCGAGGCGCTGATGGACCAGGCGATCGCGCTGAGCGGCTGCGTGTCCGGGGCGGCCGACGTCGCCGAGGTGGAGCGCATGCTGAAGGCGGCTGGCTTCGAGGACGTGCGCGTCCGAGTCCGCCCGGAGAGCCGGGACTTCATCGCGGGCTGGCTCCCCGGCAGCGGCGCCGAAGAGTACGTCGCGTCCGCTACCCTCGAGGCCACCAAGCCAGATGGCGCCTGCTGCGCTCCCACCTGTTGCGCATGAAGAGAACGATCAAACCCGCCTGGGACCAGCTGTCCACCCGTCTCCGCCCCTTCGTGCGGCGGCGGGTGGACAGCGACGTCGACGCCGATGACGTCATGCAAGAGGTCTTGCTGAAGGCGTACCGGGGCATCGGTGAGGTCCGGGACGAGGAGCGCCTCGAGGCGTGGCTCTACCGGGTGGCTCGCACGTCGATCGCCGACCACCTGCGCGCCCGCCAGCGCCACCCGCTGGTGCGCGGTGACGCGCGGGACGAGGGGGAGGCGCAACCATCTCAGGAAGACCCGTTCCAGGAAGACCCATTTCGAGAGGACGAGGACGCGGTGGCGCGCGAGGTGGCGCTCTACGTCGCGATGTTCGTCCCCTTCCTGCCGTCGCCCTACCGCGAGGCCATCACCCTGGTCGAGCTCGAGGGCAAGACCCACCGCGAGGCGGCGGAGATGCTCGGCATCTCGGTGTCCGGGATGAAGTCGCGCGTCCAGCGCGGCCGGGCCAAGCTCCGGGAGCTGCTCGAGGCCTGCTGCGAGGTCGCCGTGGACGCCCGCGGCAAGGTCATCGCCTGCGAGCGTCGGGACCAGGACTGCTGCTGAGCCTCAGGCCCCGTGCGCGAGCCAGGTGACGGTGATGTTCATCACCTTCATGTAGCCGCTCGTCTTGTACTCGAGCTTGAACTTGTCGTGCTCGGCTTTGACGACGCGGACCTCGAGCCGGAAGTTCTCCAGCTCCTTCGACTGCGCCTCGAAGCCGGCGAGCGACGCGGTGACGGTGGGCGGGACCGAGAACGGCTCCGGGAACTTCACGACGAACCGGTGCGTGCGCGGGCCGTGCCCCTTGTGCAGCTCCCAGTCGGGATCGTTGTGGCCTGCCTTCGCCGTTCCGCTCTGAATCTTCATGCAGCCCGCACGGTAGGCAGCCCGCCGCGCGGCCGTCAACCGCCCAGCGCGCGGGTGTGATTCTCACGGGTCCGGAACGATCCCGGGTAGGTCGGCCTCCGCTTCGTCGTATCCTCGGCCGCCATGACGCGGAGTCTGATCGCGCGACGTCGGGAGCTGCCGAAGAAGCGGAACCTCAAGAAGGTGCCCTTCGTCGAGCTGGCGCCCGGTCGGCTGCAGGGGGTGGTCTCGAGCGGGTCGGACGCCAAGCGCGTCTACGTCTCCTTCGTCGACGCCGGCAGCACCGACTTCTACTGCTCGACCAACAACAACCGCCCGTGCGGCGGGCTGCGCGGCGCGCCGTGCAAGCACATCCAGGCCATGATCGACAACGCCGTCGCGCAGTACGGCGGCGCGCGCGTGGCGAAGCACCTGGGCATGGAGGAGGCCACCGACGCGCGCGCGATCCGGAGCGCCATCCGGGGCACGCAGAACAAGCAGCCGGCGAGCGAGGTCTTCAGCCGCTTCCTCGCCTACCTCCGCTACGTCGAGCTCGACGGGACGCGCGAGCCCCTGCCCGAGCTGACCTGGTTCGTGACGGGATGAGCGCGCTCGACGATCAGCTGCCCGCGGGGGTCGAGGACGCGCTCGAGGTGGTGCGCGCCCTGGACGTCGGGCTCGTCGGTGGGCTCAGCCGGCTCGGCGGCGCGGAGCGTGAGCGGGTCGAGGGGCTCGGCTCGCTCTTCGCCGGCACGCCGCTCGCGCCCGCGCTCGAGCGCGCCGCGCCCGGGTTCGCGAAGGGCACGCCAGGGGAGGACGACATCGCGGCCTTCGCCGCCGCGCGCGCGTCGCTCCTCGGCGCCGTACACGACGCGCTGCTCGCGCAGGCCTGCGCCGCCCTCGGACGCGACGTGCCGCCGGATCCCGCGCTGGGTCCGCCCGTCACGCTCAGCCCGGAGGACGAGGCCCCGCTCCGCAACGCGCGGCACTGGCTGCTCGAGCTGGGCAGCGCGGGTCTGTCCCAGATCAGCCCCGCCGCGGTCGCGCCCTTCGCCTCGACGCTCGAGACCCTCGCCGAGCGCCCCGCCCTGCAGCGGCCGGCGGCGATGCTCAGCGGCTTCTTCGACGAGCTGGCCGAGTCGCTGCCGCTGTCGAGCCGGGACGACGCGCCCATCCCGCGCTGGCCGGACCTCTGGATGCAGAGCGTGATCGCGGCCGGGCCCACCCTGTCCGTGGAGGAGGCGCCCTTCGAGGGCGAGCTGAGGCCGCTGGGGGTCGAGCTTCGACATCACGACCACGCGATGTCGGCCGTGGTGCACGGCGTGATGGACGGCGAGATCGTGCGGGCGAGCTTCACCGGCTGGAAGGTCGACGCGCTCCTCGGCGACGAGGCGCTGCGGGTCCTGCCCGCGCCCGCGCTGGACGCGATGACGAGCGACTCAGTCCTCGCGGTCGGAGGCGTCCGGCGCGGCGCGGATCTGATCGTGTCCGAGGCGCAGCCGACCGGGAAGCACGACCCGTACGTCTCGATCGACGCGCTCCCGTTCCCGGTCGCCGCGCCCGCGGACCGTCACCCCATCCACCTGGCCATCCCGGTGGTGCTGCCCGAGTGCGCGCTCCGCGAAGAGGGCGGCGCGCGCTTCGTCGACCCCCTCGGGGTCCGGCTCGCCGAGGAGCGCGTCAGCCCGCTCTACGCGGCGAAGAAGGGCGGCGCGCTCGAGGCGCCCGACGCGATGATCGGCCTGCTGCGCTGGGACGCGGGCTGGTCGCTCCAGCCCCTCGACGCGAAGCTCGGCAAGCTGCGCTGGAACCTGGACGAGGCCGTGGCCGCGGCGAGGAAGGCGGCGAAGGCCACCGACACCCTGAGCGTGCTGACCGAGCGCGCCTCGAAGCTGCTGAGGAGCTGATGGGCGCGACCGAGAACCGCCGCAGCCTCCTCCTCTGGCGCACCCTGGCCACCGCGCTCGGGACCGACCGCGCGGAGCTGGACCCGGCCGCGACGCAGATCCTCCTCGACGCGGATCTGCCGCCGATCCTGCTCGACCCGCGCGCGTCGGTGAAGGACGTGATGCGGCGCCACCCCGAGCTCGCCGCGGAGCTCCACGGCATCGTCCCCGAGGAGGAGGGCCCCGTCGACGACGCGTCGGTGCGGCGGACGGCGCTCTACAGCAAGCTGCTCCTCAACGTGTTCGAGCCCGCGGCGGGGGACGGCACCATCGAGGCGAGCCAGTACTCCCAGTGGCTCGAGGACGTCGGCGCGTTCGAGAAGGCGCTCGGCTACGCGCCGGGGGAGCTGTCGGGCGGGGGGACGCCAGGGCGCTCGAGCGGCGCGCCGTCGCCGACCGCGAAGGACACGCCCGCGTCGGGCGGCGGGCCCGAGGTGACGAGCGGCGATCTCGAGATGGCGCTCGGCGAGATCCAGCGCGGTCGCGGGCTGATGAGCGAGCCCGAGATCAAGGCGGGCATCGCGGGCATGGAGAAGCGCCTCGTCGATCGCATGGCGCTGCACGAGGTGCTGAAGGACCGCGCGCTCGCGGAGAAGCTCACGCCGTCGATGGCGCTGACCGAGCAGCTGCTGCGGCACAAGGGGCGGCTCGAGGGCGAGGCGCTGCGGAACGCGAAGCGGCTCATCCGGCGCTTCGTCGACCAGCTCGCCGATCTCCTGAAGAAGGAGGTGGTGAGCGCACCGAAGGGCAAGGTCGACACCTCGATCCCGCCCAAGCGCGTCTTCCGCAACCTCGACCTGAAGAAGACGATCTGGCGCAACCTCACCAACTGGAACCCGGACGAGCAGCGCCTCTACGTCGACCGCCTCTTCTACCGCCGCACCGCGACGAAGAAGCAGAACACGCGCCTCATCGTCGTCGTCGACCAGTCCGGCTCGATGGTGCACGCGATGGTGAACTGCACGATCCTCGCGTCGATCTTCGCCGGCCTGCCGCGCGTGGAGGCTTACCTCTACGCGTTCGACACCGAGGTCATCGATCTCTCGCCCTGGGTCGACGACCCCTTCGAGGCCCTGCTCCGCACGAAGCTCGGCGGCGGCAACGACGGCCCCAAGGCGATGCGCGCGGCGGCGGCCCGCATCCAGGACCCGCGCAAGACCGTGATGGTCTGGATCAGCGACTTCTACGAGTTCCAGAACGACAAGCCGCTCTTCGCGATGATCGAGGCCGTGAAGCAGTCCGGCGTGACCTTCATCCCCGTCGGCTCGGTCTCGAGCGGCGGCTACTTCAACGTCAACCCGTGGTTCCGACAGAAGCTGAAGTCGATCGGGACGCCGGTGGTGAGCGGCAGCCTCAAGACGCTCGTGCGCGAGCTCAAGTCGGCCTTGCCGGTCTGAGGAGCAGACAGAGAATGGCGAAAGAAAAGCAAGAATCCCTGCGCCTCCCCGCCGAGACGCGCTACGCGGACGAGCTGCGCTACCTCGCCGAGGCGGACACGGGGCCGCGGCCCTTCTCCTGGCGACTCACGCCCAAGATGGTGCGCGTCTTCGTGCTCGGGAGCCGCCCCGAGGACGGGCTCGAGCGCGAGATCCCGCAGAAGTGGTTCGGTCAGACCTCGATCGTCGAGCGCGCGATCGTCACGCTCGCGTCGGACCGCGGGCTGCTGCTCATCGGCGATCCGGGCACGGGCAAGAGCTGGCTGGCGGAGCTGCTCTCGGCCGCGATCTGCGACGCCTCGACCCACGTGGTGCAGGGCACGGCGGGCACGACCGAAGACCAGATCAAGTACTCGTGGAACGTCGCGATGGTCATCGGCAAGGGGCAGACGCGCGCCGCGCTGATCCCCTCGCCGATCATGACCGCGATGGAGCTGGGCGCGCTCGGCCGCTTCGAGGAGCTGACCCGCTGCACCTCGGACGTGCAGGACGCGCTCATCTCGATCCTCAGCGAGAAGTACGTCTCCATCCCCGAGCTGGACGAGGACAACACCGCCTTTGCCCAGCCCGGCTTCAACATCATCGCCACCGCGAACAGCCGCGACCGCGGCGTCAACGATCTCTCGAGCGCGCTCAAGCGCCGCTTCAACTTCATCCACATCCCCGTGGTGACGAACAAGAAGCAGGAGCAGGAGATCGTGCTCTTCCGGGTGCGTGACCTCCTCAAGCGCAACCAGTTCGAGGTCGAGGTCCCGCCGACCATGCTCGACCTCTTGCTCACGACGTTCCGCGATCTGCGCGAGGTGATGCGGAGCGCGGACACCGACGACGAGCGCATCGAGAGCGCGCTCTCGACCGCGGAGCAGATCGGCGTGCTCGAGGACGCGGTGCTGCACAGCCAGTTCTTCGGCGCGGCCGCGCTCGACTCGGGAACGCTCGCGCAGTCGCTCGTCGGCACGCTGGTCCGGCGCCTGCCCGAGGACGTCGCGGTGATGAACCGCTTCTGGCACTCGGTGGTCGACAAGCGCGCCAAGGAAGAGGAGGGCGAGTGGAAGCCCTTCCTCGAGGGCGGCAAGCAGGCGATGGCCAACCTGAAGTGAGCGACCGCCTCACGCCGCTGCGCGAGCAGCTCCTCGCCGCCGCGAAGGCGCTCTCCGACGAGCCGCTCGAGACGCTGCTCGCCGGGATGGCCGACGACGTCGCGCGCGCGAGCCGGGAGCGGCTCGAGATCTTCCCGGTCGCGCACCACAGCCCGGCGAGCGCGGTGCACCTGGTGCGTCGGCTTCGCGAGAAGGCGCCGCGGGTGATCTTCCTCGAGCTCTGCGAGGACCTCGACGCGAAGCTCGACGAGCTGGGCGACTGCAAGCTCCCGGTCGCGCTCCAGGCCTTCGCGCACGAGACGAGCGGCTTCCCGCCCGAGCGCGCGCCGCTCAGCGTGGTGGCGCCCTTGACCGAGCACAGCGCGGAGCTGCAGGCGATCGCGTTCGCGCAGACGCACCCGGACACCGAGATCGTCTTCGTCGACCGCTCGGTGGACCACGTCTTCCAGTGGGAGCGAGACCCCGAGCACGACGAGGACGCCGACGAGGAGGACGAGAGCGCGCGGCTGCACGGTGGCGCGATCGGGGTGGAGGTCGGCCAGCTGATCCCCAGCTTCGACGCCTTCCGCGAGACCATCTGCGCCCACGCCAAGGTCGCGCACTGGTCCGAGTGGTGGTCGCTCTACGTCGAGCAGGCGACGATGGACGCCGACTACGACACCTACCGCGAGGTCTACTTCCTGGTCGGCAGCCTCATCCGGCGCCTCGGCGTGCGGAAGGAGCTGGTCGAGATGGACCGGGACCGCGAGCGCTTCATGTGGACGCGCATGAAGGACTGGCTCGACCTGCACGACGTCGCGCCCGAAGACGCCTTGCACATCTGTGGCGCCGCCCACGCGGCGAGCGACGTCGAGGAGTTCGGCGTCGACAGCCCCGCGCGCTGGGCGATCCCGCCGCGCACCGAGACCCAGTGGCTCTACGGCTTCATCCCCTCGAGTCACCACGCCATCGAGCATCAGTTCGGCCACCCGGTCGGCACGATCACCCTCGCAGCCGAGAGCTGGCGCAAGGCCACCAAGGGCCTGTCGCTGACGCCGTTCGCGCTGCCCAAGCCCGGGGGCACGGGAAAGAAGAGCGCGGCGAAGCCGAAGAAGATCAAGAAGGCCAATGCGCCCGTGGCGATCGAGGGCGGCGTGATCGGGCTCATGCAGCGCCCGCCCGCGCTGGCCCAGGAGGACCACGCGGAGCTGTTGCGCTGGTGCACGGGCATCGTCTCGCTCGCGCGCAAGAACGGGTACCTGGCGAGCACCGCCGACGCGATCGCGATCTACGAGACCGTGATCCTGCTCGCGCGGCTGCGCGCGCGCCGTCACCCGAGCGCGTACGACTTCAGCGACGCGGCGGTGACCTGCCTCGAGAAGATGGCCGTGCCCGGCAAGCGCGACGTGCGCCGGCTCTGCGAGATCCTGCTCGGCGGCGACCGCGTCGGGCAGGTCGGCTACAGCTCGCTCCCGCCGCTGGTGCAGAACGTCTACGACCGCCTCGCTCCGGCGGGGGTGACGCCGGGCAAGACCACGGTCACGCGCTGGCTCGTCGACTTCTCGAAGGACGCGAGCAAGCAGGGCTGCTCCGACTTGCTGTGGCGGCTGAGCTGGCTCCTCCCGGGCACCCGCGTCGCGCGCCCGATCATGGGTCAGCGGGCGCTCGGTGAGCGCTCCCCCCAGGAGAGCTGGGACATCAAGCTCGGCGGCTCCGAGCAGCGGCACCTGATCGAGCTCGCCTACGAGGGCGTGACCGTCGAGCAGGTGCTCGAGCGGCGGCTGCGCGAGCACGCGTACGGGCCGAAGTCGACGACGATCACCGCGCTCGAGGCGGCCGAGCGGAGCCTCGCGCTCCTGCACTCGCCGCGCCTGACCGAGGACCTCGGCGAGCGCGCGGTCAGCCTCCTGATGGGGGAGCGCGGAGCGGCGGACGCGCGGCCGATCTTCGAGGAGGCGCGCCGCCTGGTCCACTACTACCGCGGCACCCCGGCCGGCCTCGCGGGCTGGCTCGAGCGCTTCGTCACCAGCGGCTACTCCCACTACGCCAGCCAGCTCCCCGACGCGTTCGCGGACCGCGGCACCAGCCCCGAGCAGCTCGCGGCCATGCTCGCCTTCGTCTTCACCCTGGAGAGCCTCGCGCTCTCGCTCGGCTGCGATCGGAGCGAGCTTCACATCGCCCTCGAGCAGGCCGACACCGACGACCCCAACAAGCTGGGCCTCCTGTGGGTGGCCGAGTGGCTGCTGGACCTGAAGACCGAGGCCGACGTGCGCGCCGCCTACGCGAACGCGCTCGAGAACCCGCTCCTGCGGCGCGCCTTCCCCGCCTACCTGAGCGGGCTGTTGCGCGCCCTCGAGCTGTCACCCCGGGTGAGCGCCATCGCGACCGAGCTGCTGAGCCGCGCGTTCAGCGAGCTGCCCGACAGCGTGCTCCTGCCCTGGTTGCCCGGCCTGCTCCAGACCCTGCAGCCGCTCGCGCGCGACGTCCTGCCCGCCCTCCTCGACGAGCTGGCCCGGTCGATGCCCACGAAGCTCACCGAGCTCGACGCCTGGACCCCGCCCTGGGAGGCGAGCGCGCCCGCGGCCACGTCCGCGGCGGCGACCCCAGCTCCGAGCGGCGGCGCAGCGCTCCTCTTCGCGCACCGCGCCTCCACGAGCGCCCACGCCGCGCGCCTGGGCGAGCCCGCCACCTGGGCCGAGCCCGACGCCGCGCCGCCCGCCCCGAGCGCACCTTCGAACGGCGTCGCCGCCCTCCTCGCCGACCACCCAGCGGCCCTCGCGGCCCACACCCGCCGCCTCGACCGACGCTGAGCGAGACCTCCGGAGGCGCCGGGGGAGGCGCCAGGGACGGTGTTTACTTGTGAACTTCTTGACACCTAGGGTTGCGCGCGACGGCACGTATGGTTGACAACAAGTCAACAAGTAAACACCGTCCCTGTCAGCTCAGCCGCGCTGTCCGCGCAGCCGCGGGCTGGGTCACACGAGGGTGGGGAGGGGCGGGGCGCCGTATGGGGGGCAGCAGCTGTGGTCGATGTGGACGCGGCGCTGCCTGGGGTGCTTGCGCGACTCGGCGTGGGCGCGCTCCTCGCGGGAGACCGAGGGCGGCTCGTCGACGGATCCGGGGTCGACGGCGCGCGGGGGGGAGACGGGCGGCCGGACTGGGGCGGCCTCGGGCGGCTGGGTCTCGAGCGGCTCCATCGCGACCTCCAGGGTGGGCGCGGGCGCGGGCGCGGGCGGCTCGGGGGGCGGGGTCCCGCACGCGCCCAGGGTCGCGCCGCCGTAGAAGAGCAGGGCGCGCGTGACCTGCCGGACGACGCGTGGGCCTCGCTCGGGGCCCGGGGAGATGGGGCCCCCACAGAAAGGGCACGGGCCATCCGGGCGGACGTGGCGGTCGCAGCGCGAGCAGGGGCGAAGCGTCATCGGGGCTTCGACGCGCCAGCCCCCGATTCGTTCTGAGGTGTCTGGTCCCCGGCCGGCGCCGTGGACGCTCCCTGCGCTCGGGTCCACGGTCCCCACTTCGCGAGGCTCTTCGCCCGCCAACCCCCGCAGATCGTGACGGAACGAACCCTGCTCTGAGGTCTCGCGATGACACTCGCCACGCGTCGCGCGCTCCTCCCCGTCGTCGTGCTCCTCACGGGCTGCATGGCCGCCCCGCCGGAGGCTCCGGTGGACGAGCTGGGCTCGAACCTCAACGCGCGAGAGCGCCGGGAGCGGGCCGGGCAGATCCGGGACATCGCGGCCAGCTACGGCATCCGCGAGGGGAGCTGGCTGGTGGCCGGGGTCGGGGACGCGGAGACGTACCTGACGCAGTGCCAGCACAACCTGACCTGGGCCTGTCGCGGCCCGGTGCACGCCGACTGCGGCGGCCGCGCGGTGGTGGCGGGCTCGGGCGACGGCCCCTGCTGGCGAGAGCAGGGCGGCCTCGGCATCTTCCAGCTCGACGGCGGCACGTATGATCAGACGCTCCGCCGGGACGGGCGACGCGTGCTCTCCATCGAGGGCAACATCCGCGCGGGCACCGAGTTCATCCTCGATATGGTGGTGCGCTCCACCTACATCAGCGGGGTCTCCTCGCGCGCCCAGGCCGCGGCCTGGATGAACGGGGTCACGACCAGCAACTCGCGCTTCCCGATCTGGGTCAAGACGGTCACCCACTACTACAACGGCTGCCGCCCCGGAGCGCGCTGCTACAACGACCGCTACGCGCGCTACCGCCGCTTCGCCCGCAACATCCGGAGCGAGTTCGGCAACAGCTTCTGGACGTCCGGCTCGAGCGCGGGCTCGGACTGGATCGGCAGCGTGTGCGACCCGTCCGCGAGCGACGCGTGCGAGCTCGGCCTGCCCGGGCAGCGCTGCCTCACCACCGACAGCAGCGGCGTGTGTGTCTCCAGCTGCGAGGGCTTCTGCCCCGACCGCTCCGGCTTCTCGACCACCTTCTGCGTCTCGCTCGACGGCGGGGCGACCGGCACCTGCCTGCCCATGGCCACGGGCGGCTGCCCGCCCGGCACGTCGGCGCGCGAGATGAGCCGGCACGTCGGCTCGAGCGGCGCGTCGATGCGCACGGGCACGGTCTGCGCGCCCAGCGCGACCCCCGAGCCGCCGCGCGGGCTCTGCGCCGACAGCTGCGCGAGCGCGGGCAACGGCACCTGCGAGGACGGCGGCGCCGACTCGGTGTTCTCGGACTGCGCCTTCGGCACGGACTGCGGCGACTGCGGCGTGCGCGATCCGGGCGACGAGCCCATGAGCTGCCTCGACACGCGCGAGAGCTGCGCGGCGGGCGGGACCTGCTGCGGAGATCTGTCCTGCCGCGACGGCGTGACCTTCGACGACCAGTGCTGCGTCGAGGCGGGCGACTCGTGCACGACGGGCAGCGACTGCTGCGGCGCGATGGCCTGCGTGGCCGGCATGTGCGCCTGCCACTCCGCCGGACGCACCTGCGTGGCCGACGCGGACTGCTGCTCCGGAAGCTGCAACTCCGGCACCTGCCGCTGAGCTACGCTCCGGCGTGCTCTACAAGATCATGTCCCGCTCGCTCTGGGCTCAGCGCGGAGCGAGCATGCCGCGGGCGCCCGTCGACGTGAGCGACGGCTTCGTGCACCTGAGCTCCGCGGCGCAGGTGGAGGAGACGGCCGCGAAGCACTTCGCGGGGCAGACGGAGCTGCTGCTCCTCGACGTCGATGAGGCGAAGCTCGTCCCTGGCACGCTCCGCTGGGAGCCGTCGCGCGGCGGCGCGCTCTTCCCACACGTCTATGGCGAGGTGCCCGTGACCGCGGTGGTTCAGGAGCGGGCGCTGCCCTGGAACGGCGAGGCGTTCGACTTCCCGCCCCTATGAGAGCCTGTGAGAGCCTCTGAGCGTGGGTCACGCGTCGCGCGCCGAAGACGCCTGGTCGACGAGGGTCTGCACGCGCTGGCGCAGGGTCTCGGTCTCCTCCGGGGTCTTCGGCACGGGCTGGGGCTCGCCCACCGCGGCCCAGATCGGCGTCCGCCGCCGCGTCGCCATGCGCCCGAAGTGCTGCCGGAAGCTCTCTCCGAAGAACTCGTCGCCCGGCCGGTAGGCCAGCCCGAGCGGGAGCACGCGGACCAGGTCGAGCCCGCGCGCGGCCGCGAACGCGCCCCGCATGAAGGGCCGGACCTCGTCGCCCGTGAACGTCGTGCCCTCGGGGAAGACGATGAGGTTTCGGCCCTCGATGAGCGCGCGGCGCATCGAGCGGATGGCGCGGACGCCGCTGCGGCGGTCGTCGCGGTCGACGAAGATCGTGTCGGTCGCCTCCGCCGCGTTCCCCACCACCGGGATGTCGCGCACCCCGTGGTGGCTCAGCACCACCCCGCCCACGAGGTGAATCGCCACGAGGATGTCGAGCGGCGAGCGGTGGTTGGCCACGACGAGGAAGGGCCCGAGGCCGCCCTCGGGGACCTCGCCCGCGACCTTCTTCAGATCGATGCCGAGGAGCGGGATCACCCCGTGGCTCCAGGTGTCGATGAAGCGCTGCTTGCCCCAGGGCGTAGCCAGCTCCGAGTCGAGCAGGCTCAGCGCCTTCTGGCTGTAGACCACGGCGCTGGTCCAGGTGGCGAAGCCGAGGGCGCGGCCGGCGGCGCGGGCGGATCCGAGCGGGTTCATCGCCGCCACATAGCACGCACATCAGCACGGGTGACAAGCCTCGGACCGAGGTCGTAAGATGGGGTGTGTCCAGCCAGCTCGCACCCGGCCTGCTCGTGGCCGCCCCCGGAATGAGCTGCCCGTTCTTCAACCACACCGTGATCCTCCTCGTGGAGCATGGCGAAGACGGGGCGCTGGGGTTCGTCATCAACCAGCCCACCGAGCAGCCCGTCACCTCGCTGATGGAGGGCCTCGAGATCGACGACCTCGCGGACGAGATCGACGGCGAGGTCTGGGTCGGCGGCCCCGTCGCGCCCGACACCGGCTGGGTCCTGTTCGACCCGACCAGCGGCGAGACCGACGAGGTCGACGCGCTCCGGATCGCCCCCCGCGTGGCGGTCAGCGCGTCGCGCATCTTCCTCGAGCAGATCGCCGAGGGCGGCGGCCCCGAGCGCTACGCCGTCCTCCTCGGCTACGCGGGCTGGGGCCCCGACCAGCTGGACGACGAGCTCCGCGAGGGCAGCTGGATCCCGATCGACATCGACCCGAAGATCATCTTCGACCTGCCCCCCGAGGAGCGCTGGTCGGCCGCGCTCGCGACGCTGGGCATCGATCCGGCTCGCTTCGGTCGGCTCGGCGTGGCCGAGGCCTGACTTGGACTACTTGGTCACATTCACGACGGCCCTCGCTCGTTCAGCGGCTCCGGGCACGTCGCTCCTCTTCGAAGGGGCTGAAAGCCCCTCTTTCATCGTCGCGTCGCGCCCGACATGTGGCCAAGTAGTCCTTGCCCCGGCGTGGTAAGAGCCGCGCATGACCGAAGGCAAGACCGCGCGGGCGTCCTACACCGAGATGACGGAGCTGGTGCTCCCGCAGCACGGCAACGTGCTCGGCTCGGCGTTCGGCGGGACGGTGCTCGCCTGGATCGACGTGTGCGGGGCCATCGCGGCGCAGCGCCACTGCAACCGCGTCGCGGTGACGGCGGCGATCGACGAGGTGAACTTCCTCGCCCCGATCACGGTGGGCGACGTCGTGGTGCTCTCGGCGCGCGTCAACGCGGCGTTCCGTACCTCGATGGAGGTCGAGGTGGAGGTCAAGGTCGAGGACGCGATGACGGGCCACCGCCGCCGCTGCGTCGACGCGTTCATGACCTTCGTCGCGGTGGGCGAGGACCGGAAGCCCTGCGCCGTGCCCGCGCTCATCGGCGAGAGCGCCGAGGACGAGCGCCGCCGGGCCGAGGCCGAGGCGCGCCGGGCGCATCGCCTGTCCAAGCGCTGATCAGCCGCCCACGTAGTGCTCGAGCACGACCTGGCCCGTCGGGTAGCTCGAGCCGCGCGGCTCGGGCGTGACCATGATCCGGAAGTTGTCGTGCGGGGTGATCGTGGTCAGGCGGCCGCGCCGATCGTCGGCGTCGTAGTGGAGCCGACCGGCGAGCACCGGAGTCCCGCCCGCGGGCGCGATCCAGACGTGGTAGCTCTCGAAGCCCGCGCCGAGCCGGTTGGGCGGCGGCAGGTGCTGCACGTCGAGGTCGACGCGGCGGTTGTCACCGGCGACGCTCGCGACCTGCAGCTGCGCGTCGGTCCCGGCCGCCTGGCCGCGCCCCAAAAGGTGATAGCTCGAGGCGCCGCAGCCCACGAGGGCGAACAGGGCGGCGGCGAGCAGGCTGTGGCGAATAGTCTTCATGCTTCTTGCCAGGGCAAGCGTCGTACCGGCGTCGCGCCCCTGCGCGCGGGACTCGAGAGATCGAGGCAGCGCGACACGCACGCGCGCATCCGTCCCGCCTCGTGGTATCGCTTCGTGCGATGACGGAGGAGAACGAGGGCCGTGGCGGCCGCTGGGGGCTGTTCCTCCTCGCGCTCTTCGTCGGGCTGCCGCTCCTCGCGCTCTGTGGCCTGACGGTGCTCGGGCCTCCGTCGCCGGAGACGATGGTCTTCACCTTCGCGGTGACGGCGATGGTGGTCGGCGGGCTGATGGCGCCCTGGTCCCCCAGGCTCGCCTGGGGCGCGCGGCTGGGCTTCGTCGCGCTCTTCCTCGTGGTGGTCTGGCGGGTGTTCAGCGCGGACGCGGGCCGGACCGTCCGCGCCTACACGGTCGACGCCGGCAGCCCCGCGCTGGCCAGCGGCCGGCTGCTCGACACGATCGTGCCCGAGCGAGACGTGGCGATCGGCGGCACGCTCTTCCTCCAGGCGATGGGGCAGATGGGCCCGCCCGAGCCCGGGCTGCTCGACGCGCTGCGCGACGGCTACGCGCGCATGCGCCTCGACCAGGGCCCCGTGCCGTCGTCGACGGTCTCGACCTTCGTGATGGGTCAGACCCCGGAGGACCACACCGTCTTCCGCGTCGCGCCCGCCGATCGCTTCAACCCGCCCGAGGCGGTCGTGCTCTTCCTTCACGGCTCGATGGGCAACATCACCGTCGCGTGCTGGCAGGTGGCGCAGGCCGCGAACCCGGTCGGGCTCGACGTGATCTGTCCCTCGACGGACTGGCGAGCCGAGTGGGAGGGCGAAGAAGGTCAGGCCATCGTGCAGGCCGCCCTCGCGCGGCTGCGCTCCGAGAACGTGCGGCGGGTCTATCTCGCGGGGCTCAGCCGCGGGGGCATCGGCATCAGCCGCATGGCGCGCGACCTCGACGTGGAGGGGATCATCCTCATCAGCGGGGCCTCGTCGCGCGCTCGGCCCAAGCGCGTGCCCACGCTGGTCCTCCAGGGGCGGCGCGATCCGCGCACGCCGCCCGCGCCGGCCCGGCAGTACGCCCGCGCGGTGGGCGCGACCTACCGCGAGCACCCGGAGGCTGGCCACTGGATGCTGCTCAGCCACCACGAGTGGTTCGAGAGCGAGCTGCGCCGCTGGCTCGCCTATCGCGAGGGGCTGGGTGACGTTCACGGGTCCGGGGCTGCGGAAGCTCCGACCGGGGATAACTGAGGGCTCATGGGTTGCGCCATCGGATGTCTCGCGCTCGCGTTCCCACGCGTCGCGCTCGTGCTGGTCTGGCTGCTCGGGCCGGACGCCTACCTGTCCCGCGCCTTCCCGGGGCTGCTCTGGCTGATCCTCGGCTTCCTGTTCCTGCCGCTCACCACGCTCGCCTTCGCGTTCGCCAGCAACTCCATCGGTCCGATGAACGACGTGACGCCCTTCGGGTGGCTGCTCGTCATCCTCGCGTTGCTCGTCGACCTGGGGCTGCTCGGCGGCGGCGGGCGGGCCGCGCGCTGGCGTCGAGAAGACGCGGACTGACCGCTTCGGCGGGTCGACGCAAGGTTCGCAACGGCGTCACCGCTTCGATATGCTCCGCCGTCGTGGGGGGACACTCCGACTCCGACGACGCGCGTCTCCTCGCGTTCGCGCGCCGCCTGCAAGCGTTCCAGACCTTCGACGAGCTCATCGACGAGCTCTGCAACGAGGTGCGGGCCGCCGTCGGGTACTCGACCGCGTGGCTCGCCATCTTCGACGAGAGCGGGGAACGGGTGCGCATCATGGCCATCCAGGGGGACATGGCGGAGCGCGTCTGGGAGCGCGCGGCCGTGATCCCCGTGTCCGGCGATCCCTACATGGAGCGCATCCGCGACGACCGCACCGTGCAGATCGTGGAGGACGCGCAGGTCGCCGATGACGTGAACCGCGACATCGTCACCGCGCTCGGGAATCGCACGATCGTCAACGTGCCGCTCACCCTCATCGACCGCCCGTTCGGCGCGATCGGGACGGGCACCTTCGGCGACGAGGGCGTCCGCGTCCCGTCGCGGGCGGACCTCGCGTACCTCGAGGCCATGGGCCAGCAGCTGGTGATGGCCTCGGCCCGCATCCTGCTCGATCAGCAGCGGAAGGAGGCGGCGGCGGAGCGCGAGGCGCTGATGCGCCAGCTCGAGCAACGCCAGCGGCTCGAGAGCCTGGGCCGCCTGGCCGGAGGCGTGGCGCACGAGTTCAACAACCTCCTCACGGTCGTGCACGGGAGCGCGTCGCTGCTCCTGCTCGAGGAAGACGACCCCGAGAAGGTGGAGGAGCTGCGGGTGATCATCGACGCCGCGGAGCGCTCGGAGCAGCTGACGAGGAAGCTCCTCGCGATGGGCAAGCGGCAGCCGCTGCGCCTCGAGGTCACGGGGCTCGACGCGATCGTGCGCGACGCCCAGGCGCTGATGCGCCCCGTCGTGCCCAAGGGCGTCGAGCTGGAGTGCTCCGTGGAAGAGGGGATGCGCGTGAGGGTGGACGCCGCGCAGGTCGAGCAGCTGCTCCTGAACCTGGTCCTCAACGCGTGCGACGCGATGCCCGAGGGGGGCCGCGTGACGGTGCGCGGCGACGCCGTGGAGCTCGACGAGCGCTTCGCCGAGGAGCACGTGTGGGCGCGCCCGGGTCTGTACGCGCAGGTCGTCGTCGAGGACACGGGCGTCGGGATGGAGCCGGAGCTGCTCGCCCGGATCTTCGAGCCCTTCTTCACCACCAAGCCCGAAGAGAAGGGCTCCGGGCTCGGCCTCGCGATCAGCCGCGGCGTCGCCGAGCAGCACGGAGGCTTCCTCCACGCGACGTCCGTCCCCGGCGAAGGCTCGCGCTTCGCGCTGTATCTGCCGCGGAGCACTCAATAGACGCCGAACCCCACCGTTCGTGACCTCGGCATGACTGCGTCTCCTCCCGCCATACGGGTCGACGCCGGCGAGCGTCCGCTCATCTGGCTCATCGAGACGGGCCCCGTACCTTCGCTCGCCAGCTACCTGACGGAGCTGGATCGGCTGCTCGCCGACGGGCGGCCCTACCTCTCCATTCACGACGTGCGGCTGAGCGACGGCTGGTCTCCGCGAGACCGCGTCGGCATGAACGAGTGGATCTGCGCCCACACGTCGCAGCTGATGGAGGTCGCCATGGGGCACGCCATGGTCGTCGCCAACGAGGTCCATCGCGGGATGGTCACAGCGGTGTTCTGGGGGACGCCGTTCGCAGGTCGCATCCCCACGTTCGACTCCGTGGAGGAGGCTCGCGACTGGGCTCAGCGACGCGTGGCCAGGCTGAGGGCGACCGCGGGGTGAATCAGCGCAGCACGAGCGCGCCGAGGAGGGCCTGCACCAGGAGGCCGGAGAACGCCGCCCCGACGCTCGCCGGCCACGAGGTGCGGTGGGCCACGCGGAGGGCCAGGCTGCTCAGGACCCAGACGGCGAGGGACGCGGCCGGGAGGCTGATCCGCGCCGTCAGGCGCAGGGCGTCCACGCCGCCCGCGAGGGTCGCCGCCAGCTCCGCGAGCACGTGCGCGAGCATGGGCGCGGCGTAGGCGAACCCGAGCGCGGCGCGCACCCCGGGCTCGCGGCCCTCTCCACCCGCCCGTGTGGCGAGGCGATGGCTCAGCTCCGCGTGCACCCACCAGAGCCCGGTCAGGACCGGCAGCATCACCAGCGCCTGCGCGAGGTAGTAGTGCTCCAGCGGGATCGGGAGCAGCACGAACGGGGGCGCGTGCCCCTGCATCCACAGCCAGACGAGCAGCACGCTCCAGAACAGCGCGAGCAGCGCGATGGCCGACGCGCCCGGCTTCGCCGAGTCCTCGAGCGCGAGGCGGGCGAAGGTGCGCCGCGGGGTGAAGAGCGCCCCGAGCAGGCTCGCGGCCAGACCTGGGCTGCTCGTCGGCGGGCTGCTCACGCCGCCGCGGGGGTGACCGAGAGCCCCTCGGCCTCGCGGTGCGCGAGGTAGGCCTCGTACTCGGCGTAGAGCCCGTGCACCTCCTCGAGCGGGTCGGCGCGATTCAGCCGGTTGCGCAGGGTCGAGCTGCCCGGCAGGCCCTTGAGGTAGCCCGGGTAGTAGCGGCGCATGTAGCGGACCGCGCGCTTGTCGCCGCGTCGCTCCACGTTGGCGGCCAGGTGCTCCCGGCACAGCGCCATGCGCGCGCGCCAGTCGACGGGCTCGGGCTCGACGCCGCGGTCGAGGAGCGCCCGGCACTCGCCGATGATCCACGGGTGGGCGATCGCGCCGCGGCCCACCATCACGCCCGCGCAGCCGGTCTCGTCGATGGCGCGCTTGGCGTCCCACGCGGTCTTCACGTCGCCGTTGACGATGACCGGCATGTCGACCACCTCGCGCGTCTTCGCGGCCCAGCTCCAGTCCGCCTCGCCGGAGTGGCCCATGTTCGCCGTCCGGCAGTGGATGGTGATCACCCGGACGCCGACGTCCTCGAGGCGGCGCGCCAGATCGACGATGGGCATGTCCTTCTCGGGACCCCAGCCGATGCGCGTCTTGACGGTGACCGGCAGTGAGACTTGCTTGACCACGCGCGCGGCCATCTCGATCATGGCCTCGGGATCCCGGAGCCAGCCGGCCCCCGCTCCGCGGCGCGCGATCTTGGGCACCCAGCAGCCGCAGTTGATGTCGAGGAAGACCGGCTCCGCCGCCTCGGCGATGGTGGCCGCCTCCACGAGCCGGTCCGGATCCGAGCCGTAGATCTGGATCGCGGTGGGGTGATCCGCCGGGCGCTCGAGCCGCAGCTTGCGCTTGGCGTTCTTGCAGCCGCGGAGCAGGCCCTCGACGTTGACGAACTCGGTCACGCAGAGATCGGCCCCGCGGTCGCGGCACAGCTGACGGAACACGGCGTCGCTCACGTCCTCCATCGGGGCCACGATGGCGGGCTGGCTGGCGAAATAGGCGTCGAAGTCGAACGGCTGCATCTTCGAACCGAACGGTATGAGGCAATCACGCGGGGGGCGCCAGTCGCGGCCCCACGAGATTGACCGGCTCGTGGGCTGCGGCTACTCCAAGGCGGTATGCCGAGCAGCCGCGAGGCGGAATGGTACCGAGCGGTCCTCGACGAGATGACCGAGATGGTCTGTCGATACCGGGCGGACGGGACCCTGCTCTTCGTCAACCGCGCCTACTGCGAGGCCTTCGGCGTGGTGGCCGAGGAGGTCGTCGGGACGAGCTACGCCCCGCTCATCCACCCCGACGATCTCGCGCGCGTGAACGCCGAGGTCGCCCGTATGTCGCCCGAGCGACCCCTGCTGGAGATCCAGAACCGGATCGTGCGCACCGACGGGCGAGTGCGGTGGACCCGGTGGACCAACCGAGGCTTCTTCGACGCGCAGGGGCGCATGGTCGAAGCCCAGTCGTCCGGCCGAGACGTCACCCACCTCGTGGCCGTCGAGGGCGAGCTCCGCGCGAGCCACGATCGCTTCCGCTTCCTCGCCGAGGCCTCGCGCGTGTTGGCCTCGTCGCTCGAGCTCGAGGCCACCCTGGAGAGCGTGGCCCGGCTGGCGGTCCCGCAGCTCGCCGACTCGTGCACGGTCTTCTTGCTCGCAGAGGACACGCTCGTGCGGCGCACCGTCGCTCACGTGGACCCCGCGGTGGAGCGCGAGCTCGCGGGGCTGGAGGAGGGACCCGCCGACACGCAGGCGGTCCGGGCCCTGGTCGACCGCGTCCGCGCGGGCGAGGTGGTGCACGCGACGGACGTCTCCGACGCGGATCTCGACGCCTTCGAGCTCGACCCCGAGCGGGATCGTGCCGCCCGCCTACAGACCATCCGGGAGTACATGGTCGTGCCGATGATGGCGCGCGGCGAGTCGGTCGGCGCGCTGTCGCTGGTCTCCTCTCGCGCGCACTCCGATCGGACGTGGGGCGAGTCGGAGCGCGAGCTCGCGCGCGAGCTCGGTCGGCGGACGGGGTTGGCCGTGGACAACGCGAGGCTCTTCCGGCAGCTCGAGAGCGAGCACGAGCGCAAGGACCAGTACCTCGCCACGCTCGCCCACGAGCTGCGCAACCCCATGGCGGCGGTCTCGTCCGCGCTGGAGATCTTGCATGACCCGGACCTCGACGACGAGGCTCGGGGCCGCGCGCTCGCGGTCGCCGGTCGTCAGCTCCGCCAGCAGTCGCGCATGGTCGACGACCTGCTGGACCTCTCGCGGCTCACGAGAGGGCGCGTGCGCTTGCGGCGCCAGCCCATGCTGCTGTCGGACGCGATCGAGGAGATCATCGACGGGCAGACCCAGCGGGCGACCCACAAGTCGATCGAGCTGCGCCTGACGCTGGCCGAGGAGGCGCCCCTCTACATCGACGCGGACCGGGATCGCCTGCAGCAGATCATCGGCAACCTCGTCGACAACGCGATCAAGTTCACCTCGAGGGGCGAGGCGGTCGAAGTCCACCTGGCGCGTGAGGGAGACATGGCGCGCGTCGAGGTGCGGGACCGCGGCCCCGGGCTGCCTCCCGAGGTGAGGGAGCGCATGTTCGACCTCTTCGTGCAGGGGCCGGTCAAGCACGAGGCGCCGAGCTCGGGGCTCGGGATCGGGCTGACCATCGCGCGGGAGCTGACCCTCCTCCACGACGGCCGCATCGAGGCGCGCGACCGCGAGGGTGGCGGCGCGGTGATGATCGTTCGACTCCCGCTCGTCGACGTGCCTCTGGCCGATGACGAGGGAAGCGTCGACGCGCCCTCCTCGAGAGAGGCCCTCTCGGTCCTGGTCGTCGACGACAACCGCGACGCGGCGGACATGCTCGGTGCGCTCCTGTCCGGCTGGGGCCATCAGGTCGACGTCTGCCATGGCGGCGCGGAGGCGGTGGAGCGCGCTCGCGACGTGACTCACGACCTGATCTTGCTCGACCTCGGCATGCCCGGGATGGACGGCTTCGAGACGGCGCGCGCGATCCGCGCGCTCCCCGGCCGAGCCTCCACTCGCCTCGTCGCGCTCACGGGCTACGCGCAGCCCAGCGACGTCGAGGCGTGCCTCGCCGCGGGCTTCGATCGCCACGTCGCCAAGCCGATCGGCAAGAGCACGCTGCTCGAGCTGATCGGCGAGGTCCCGCGCTGACGCCGCTCAGGGCGTGCAGGCGTTGGGCTCGCCGCTGGTGGTCGAGAAGATCACCGCGTCGCTGGTGAGGGAGAAGCTCGCCGCCTCGCGTCCGTCGACGGCGTATCCGTAGCTGCGCGCCGCGTTCTGCACGCCCTGGGTGTGGTTGGAGCCGTCGCTCGGACAGCTGACGCAGATGAGCTCGGCCTCGTTCGTCGTCTCGCGCAGCACGACCTGCATCGTGACGGGGTTGGAGCCGCCGAAGTGAGGGACGGCGTCGAACTCGACCACGAACTCGCGGTTCGGCGCGGCGCCGAGGAGCTGGTGGCGGATCGTGCCCCCGCTCGACGGATTGAGGTCGTCCCAGTAGGCCGCGATGCCGGGCCCGGGGAGGCTGGTGGAGGGCAGCGCGCGGCCCGTACAGCAGCCGCTGCTGCCAGTCGCGAAGGCGACCCAGCCGTTCGAGCCGACGTAGGCGTCGGAGTAGGCCGCGCCGAAGAAGGTGAACGGGAAGCCGATCGGGATGGCGCTCGAGACCTGGTCATCCGAGAGCGTCAGGGTGGTCGGAGCGCTCAGCGTGCGCCGGTTCACGGGCACGGGCCGAGCCACCGCCCGATCGCCGCCGCTCGACGCCGCGCTCGCCGGGTCGCTCGAGATGCGCGGGCACGGATCGGACGCGTCGCAGACTCCGTCGGGCCCGGTGCTCAGCCCGGTCGCGTAGCGGACCGCGTCGCCCACCGCGCCGAAGCGCGCGCCCTGACGGCCGGGCATCGAGTAGCCGAAGGTGCGCGCCGCGTTCTGCACGCCCTGGGTGTGCGCGCTGCCGTCGTTCGGGCAGCTCACGCAGATCACCTCGGCCTCGTCGCTGGACTCGTGCAACACGAGCTGCATTGTGACGGGGTTGCCCGAGGGGAAGTGCTGGATGGCCTCGTACTCCACGACCAGCTCGCGGTTGGGCGCGGTGCCCAGCGTCTGGTGGCGGATGGTGCCGCCCTCCGGGGGGTCCAGGTCGTCCCAGAAGAGCGCGATCGAGGCGGGCGGGAGCGTGGTCGAGGGCAGGGGGCCGCCCGTGCAGCAGCCGCTCGAGGTCGTCGCCTGGAAGCTCACCCAGCCGTTCGAGCCGATGTAGACGCTCGTGTACGGCGTGCCGAAGAAGTCGAAGGTGAAGCCGATCGGCACGGCGGTGGAGACCTGGTCGTCGCCGAGCGTGAGCGAAGCGGGCGCGGTGAGGGTGCGGCGGCTGACCGGGACCTCGTAGCCGTAGGCCCACGGCCCGCTGATGTCCGAGTCGGGGCAGCTCGTGCCGCGGCAGGTGCCCGTCATACACGCGTCGCCCGTCGTCGTCGGGTCGCCGTCGTCGCACGCGGTGCCGTCGGTCACCGGGGTCGCTCGGCAGCCGCCCGTGCCCGGGTCGCAGCTCCCCACGTTGCACATGTCGGTCAGGAGCGAGCAGTCGGTGGCCGTGCCCCCGCACGCGCCTGCGCGGCAGACGTCACCCGTGGTGCAGAGATCCGCGTCGCTGCAGCTCGTCCCGTCCGCTACGGGGGTGGCCACGCAGCTCCCCGTCCCCGGGTCACACACGCCGGCGTTGCACATGTCGCTCAGGCCGGAGCAGTCGACGGCGCTGCCCGCGCAGGTCCCCGCGGCGCACCGGTCGGAGACCGTGCAGAGGGATCCGTCGTCGCATCCGGTGCCGTCGGCGACGGGCGTCGCGACACAGCTCCCGGTGCCCGGGTCGCAGACGCCCGCGTTGCACATGTCGCTCGCGGCGCTGCAGTCCACCGCGCTCCCGGCGCAGACGCCGGCCGCGCACGCGTCGCTCGCGGTGCAGAGATCGCCGTCGTCGCATCCGGTGCCGTCGGCGACGGGCATGGCGACGCAGCTCCCCGTGCCCGGGTCGCAGACACCCACGTTGCACGCGTCGTCGAGCCCGGCGCAGTCGACCGCGCCGCCGCCGCACACGCCGGCCGCGCACGCGTCGTCGCTCGTGCACGCGTCGCCGTCGTCGCACGCGGTCCCGTCGGCGCGGGGCGCGGCGGCGCAGCTCCCGTCGGCCGGGTCGCAGGTGCCCACCATGCAGGCGTCGTCGAGCGCGCTGCAGTCGACGCCGAGGCAGAGATCCCCCGGCCCGGAGTCGGGCGGGGCTGCGTCCGCGGCGCCGGCGTCCTCGTCGCCCCCGTCCTCGGAGACAGCCCCATCCGAGACAGCGCCGTCGTCGGACGGGACGCCGGAGTCCAGATCGGACATCGCGGCGTCACCATCCGAGGCGCCGGTCGCGCATGCCGTGACGAGGAACAGCGCGAGGACGACACGTACGTAAGTCATCCACGGATTCTACACGTCCGCCGAAACCTGGCGACCGTGGCCGTCACAGCGAGCGGAGGTACTCCACCAGGTCTGCGCGCTCGGAGGCATCGAGCCCGAGCCCGAGCACGCCGTCGTAGTGCTCGACCACCGCCTCCAGGGACTCCGCGCTTCCGTCGTGGAAGTAGGGCGCGCGATGCCAGGCGCCCCGCAGAGGGGTCGTCCGGTACATCCCGGTGACGCTCCGCCGCGCCTCGTTCCCGTCCATGCCCGTCTCCTCGGGCGTGTGCAGGGTGGGGGCGTCGGTGAAGCTGGCCCCGGCGTGACAGCTCGCGCAGCTCGCCTCGAACACCCCCCGACCGCGCGCGGCCGCGTCGACGTCGAAGCTCCCTTCGGGCGGGGCGGGGGCGGCGATCGAGAACTGATAGTCGCGGAGCGCGGGCAGCTTCGGGGTCACGAGATCCGGCTCCTGCACGATGTCGAGCCCGAGCCGCTCGTCCTGGAAGGTCCCGTGCGCGCCCATCTGGGTGACGGCCACGTAGGCGTTCCAGTACGAGATCGGGCCCTCGCCCGTGTAGGTCTCGAGCGCCACGTCCGCGAGCCCGTACGCGGGCGGGATCAACACCGGGGAGCTCTCGCCGTCCTGGTTGAAGCGGGCGTCGTAGCGCCCCGGGCCCCAGCTCTCGAGCGCGGCGCGCGCGGCCTCGGTCTCCACCCCGAGGCTCTCCGCCAGCGCGGGCAGCCCGGGGGTCAGCGCGATGATCGCGCCCGGGTTCAGGTCCCGATTCGGCCAGCCGTCGAGCCGGCTCCCGATCCCCGCCGCCACCGAGTCGTCCACCGTCGAGTGACAGAGCGCGCAGGTGATCCCGATGCGCGTCACCATGCCGTCCTCCACCGTCGCGCGCACGCCCACCACCGCGTCGAGCGAGAGCAGCGCCACCGTGGTCGCCGGGTCTTCCAGGTCGGCCCCCGCGAGCACCTCGGACGGCACCGCCTCCGCGTCGACCTTCAGGCCCACCGACAGCGCCGTGGTCGGCGGGAGGCCCTGCACCAGCTCGTTCAGGCGCAGCACGTCGGTCCAGAGCTGCTCGTCACCGAACGTGTCATGTCGGAAGATACATTGCCCGTCGTCGAGCGCGCACGGCCCGAGGTCGATCCCGCCGTCCGTGGGTCCCGCGTCGGGCGGTCCCGCGTCGCGGTCGACCCCGGAGTCGCGTGTCGCTCCGGCGTCCTCCGGGTCGGCGTCCCCGTCGTCGCACCCCCAGAACACGAGCGCGAGCGCGCACCCCAGGCTCCAGATGAAATGGTGTCTCATGGCTTCCTCCACACCCAGCCCGAGCCCGGCCCGGCGCGCGCCGTTACATCGAGATATGTTCCGGGCGTGGGCTTCGACCCGGCACCGCACCGCGATCCGAGGGGGAACGAGCGATGGATCGTGCTCGGGGCGTTCGTGTTCGGGCTGGTGGCGCTCGTCGCGATCGTGCTCGAGGACTACGAGCCGGCGAAGCTCGCGCCGGTGTTCATGCTGCTCGCCTGGTTCCCGCTCATCGCCTTGCACGAGCTGGGGCACGCGCTGGTCGCGAAGCTGCTCGGGTGGGAGGTGCGCGAGATGGTCGTCGGCTTCGGGGCCGAGATCGCGCGCTTCGAGCTCCGCGGGGTGCCGGTCACGCTGAAGATGTATCCCCTCGCCGGGTGGGTCGTGCCGGTGCCGCGGACCCTGCGCGGGGTGCGATGGCGCAGCGCGCTCGTGTACCTCGCGGGGCCGCTGTCGGAGCTGGCGCTCGTGGCGGTGCTCGGCAGCGTGGTGGGCTGGGAGACGATGCTCTCGCGCAGCGACGCGGTGGCCGTGATCGCGGCGCAGGGGGTGTGCATCGCCGCGCTGATCGACGTGGTGAGCAACCTGATCCCGCGCGCGGTGCAGACGGAGCACGGCTGGAGCTACACGGACGGGCTCGGCGCGATCCGCGCGCTGACGAAGCCTCGCGCGGAGTACGCGGCGCAGGTGCGATCGGTGCACGAGGAGGCCATCCTGGACGCGCTGGCCGGGCGCGACGTCGAGGGGACGCTCGACGCGTGCGAGAAGGCCTACGCGGCGCTCGGCGACGACCCGCACCTGCGCTCGACGATGGGCGCCGCCCTGACCGAGCTGCGCCGCGAGACGCCGCTCGATCTCGACGGGCGCGCCCTGCCCGACGCCGTGCGCCGCCGCGCGTCCGAGGCGCCCCCGCCCGCGGCCCCGACGCGCGACTTCGACCAGGACCAGGACTAGCAGTCCGTTGAAGAACCTCGCTCCTCGTCTCTCGGGCGGGACGACCCGTCTCTCGGCCCGTGTCTCCTCGAAAATGCTGAAGCATTTCCTCGTCGCCCCGAACCGAGAACCGGGCCGTCGCGCTCCGAGATCCTTCG